>SKQX01000256.1 GCA_007118795.1 Thermoflexales bacterium
ACCAGGTTGCGCACGGCGAGGAATCGGGGAAAAGGGAGGGAGTGGTGGGCCGGGCGGAAGAGGGCCGCCGGACTGCATGGTGGCCAGGCGGTCGGCCCCTCCCCCAGCCAGAAGGAGGTGACCTACTGCCCAGACCGATGCACAGAGCCAGCTGTTCAATCGACGATGGCACGCAATGTGTCTGCCCGTGAGAGGGCAAGGAGTATCAGATTATGCGGAACAGATGGTTGAGGACTCTGACGTTGATCGTTCTGGTGCTGGGTATGGTGCCGCTGGCGGCCCCCCAAGCACCGGCTGTGGCGGCGTCGGTGGAGGAGGCCGCGGCAGTGTCACCCTCGGGGGAGGGGCCCTCCCCCGCCAGCTTTGCGTTCGTGCAGGTGGCGCATCTGGCGCCCTTCGCCGAGGACGCCCGCGTGGATATCGCTGTTCAGGGCTTGCCCATACCCGTGGGACTCCCCGACGTCGACTATGGGGACTCCAGTGAATACATCTCAATCCCAGCCGGGGAATACGTGATCGAGATTGCTCCCGCCGGCACCGAGACGGTGGTGATCTCCGCCACAGTGGAGCTGGTCGCGGGCACCTATTACACCGCTATCGCCATCGGCGATGGGGACAACCAGGAATTGGAGCTGCTGGTGCTGGAGGATGACCAGCTGGAGCCAGCTGAGGGGATGTTCCACCTGCGTCTGGGCCACCTGGCCCCCTTCGCCCCTGGTGCTGCAACAGCCGACGTACGTCTAGCGGATGGCACTCCCGTTGCAGAGGGGGTCGACTTCGGTGTCGTAGGCGACTTCGTTGAGCTTCCGGCTGACACGTACGATCTGATCATCACCACGCCCGGCGGGGAGACCACGCTCATCGATCCCGCACCGGTCACCTTCGAGGAGGGGCAGATCCTCTCGGCCTTCGCCACCGGTGACGGGGTCAACCAGGATCTGGGCGTGTTCGCTCTCCCAGCGGGGGAGGTGGGCTCGTTCTTGCCGCTGAAGCTCTACACGGTCCACCTGCCGCTGGTCGCCCGGAATTACACTCCGCCGGTGATGTTCACGATTCTCCACACCAACGATTTCCACGCACGGGTGGATGAGTACAACCGGAACGGGGCCCGCTGCAGTGAGGACGATGCGGACGCCGGGCTTTGTATCGCCGGCGCGCCGCGCCTGGCCACGGTGGTGGAGGAATTCCGGGCCAAGACGGATAGGCTGCTGGTGCTGGACGCCGGGGACCAGTTCCAGGGCACCCTGTTCTTCACCCTCTTCCAGGGCGAGGTGCTCAACACGACCATGAACCACATCGGCTACGACGCCATGGCGCTGGGCAACCACGAGTTTGACAGCGGACCAGGGGTTTTGGTCGATTTCATCGGAGCGGCGGACTTCCCGGTCCTGAGCGCCAATATCGAGATCGACCCGCTCAATGAGCCTGAACTGGCGCTGCTGGTCGAACCGTATGTCGTGTTGGAGAAGGATGGATATGAGATCGGTATCATCGGGCTGAACACGCCCGATACAGAGAACATCTCCAGCCCCGGCCCCCACGTTACGTTCACGGATCCGGCAGCCAGCCTGCAGGACGCGGCTGATGCACTGACGGCTCTGGGGGTCAACAAGATCATCGCGCTGACCCATCTGGGGTACGAGGTTGACCTGGAGCTGGCCGAGACTGTGAGCGGCGTGGATGTCATCATCGGTGGGCACAGTCACACCTTCCTCTACGATCCGCCTGAGCCGATCAAGTTTGGACCGCCGGAGTACCCGCAGTGGGATCCGCTGGCGCCGGCCGGCCCCTATCCAACGGTGGTGCAGAGTCCGGCGGACGAGCCCGTGTTGGTGGTCACGGCATTTCAGTGGGGCACCTTCCTGGGACACCTGGAGGTCGGGTTCTGTCCCGACGGCCTGGTGACATCCTACGCCGGCAACCCGATCTTCCTGGGCGCTGACGTGACCAAGGACCCGGTGTTGGACGACATGCTGGACCCGTTCCGCGAGGATGTGGCGGAACTGATCGCCACCCCGGTGGGCACGACGACGGTGGACCTGCCCATCAGTGTCGGCGGGGAACGGATCTGCCGCCTCGGAGAGTGCCTGATGGGCAACCTGGTCGCCGATGCGATGCTCTGGGGGGCGAACGAGGCGGAGCCGGACGGCAACTACCAGATGGCTTTCCAGAACGGTGGCGGCCTGCGCGCTCCCATCATGGCCGGCGAGGTGACCATGGGCGACATTCTCGAGACGCTGCCCTTCGGCAACGCCATCGCCACCTTCCAGCTGGAGGGCACCTACGTGAAGGACGCGCTGGAGAACGGCGCGAGCCGTTATCCCTCAGAGAACGGCGGCTTCGCCCAGGTGTCGGGCCTGCGGTACACGATCAACGCCGACGAGGAGGTGGGTGAGCGCATATCGGACATCGAGGTGTGGAACGGGGCGGATTGGGAGCCGCTGGTCCTCACAGAGATCTACAACGTGGTGACCAACGACTTCATGCGCAAGGGCGGGGACAACTACTGGATGTTCCGCGACCACGCTATCGACCCCTATGACTTCGGCCCGGCGTTGGATGAGGCGTTGGCTGACTACTTCAGAGAGTTCTCACCGGTGACGCCGGAGATCGACGGGCGGATCACCATCGTCGACTAGCGGTTCTAGTGAGCCAGATCGTCTGACGCGCGACGCGCCAGCCCGGCAAGACAGGAAGGAGTCGGTTTTCCTTCCTGTCTTGTGGGTTGTCCCCTTACGGCTCTTGACAGGCGCTCCACCACCCGATATACTGGCCTGCACCGTGAACCCGGGTCCTGTCTCTGGAGATCTGTTCCCTGTTCGCTGTCTATCCCACGCAACCCGGCGGCCCCCCCCCGGGTTCTGTCGCCCGGGATGGCTGGCTGCGGCCAACCGCCGAACTCCCAGCCTAGTCCTAAAGCCGCACATGGGCAATCAGAGCGTGGTGGACGGCGGAAGAGAGCTCACCTGTGAGATGTTTCTGGCCAGCGACGGCGAGATTCTTCGTCACTGCGTTCCTCAGAATGACAAGTGCGGTTGTAGGGCTAGGGGCCACACCGACTGTGGCGAGCCCGCCATCGCGCGTCCGCTGCAGCCCCGGGATACTGCGATCGCGACTCAGATGGCTGCGGTGAGGCCCGGGTATGCCCAGGTCCAGGGCCGGGTTGCTTGACGGATGGGAAGAAGCCGCGGACAGCTGCGGCGGCGCCAGGGGACGGGCGGAGGGCGCTAGGAGACCGCTGAAAAAGTTCCCCTCAAGGGCAGCAAGTGGGGCATGCACCGCAGAAATGATGCGTTTCTGAAGGCGAACTCCCTAATTGTCATCTTCTGGAAGCCAGAAGTGGGGCATCAGCCCTATTCGACTTCGCGAGAAGGGGGTTTTTCAAAGGCCTCCTAGGGCGCGGGCGGTCGCCCGAGCCTGTCTCGCCACCCCGAAGGGGGTGAGGCCTACTACGTTGGACCACGGATGGAGCCATCGATCCCTGGGGCGATGGGCCGGTCCGTGCACGCGTTCCACATCGATAAGGAGCAAGAGGGCATGCGAAGCAAATGGTTGAACACGGTGGTGTTGCTGGTCCTGGTGTTGGGGATGCTGCCCCTGGTTGCCCCACGGCTGGGTGTGGCGGCGGCGCCGGGCGATGCGACCCCGGTCGGATCCTCCGCAACCTCGATCTCGCCGCAGGGTAGACGGCCTCCGGCGCATCTGGAAGAGGTTCCGGCCGAGATCCAGGAGTGGTTCGCCGACGGGATGTCGGTTGAGGAATTCGTGGCGATGACGGGCCACGTGCCGCGGGCCCTGGAGGCCATCGTGGACGGCGAGGCCCTGATGATCATCGAGTTGGAGGGGGAGCCCGCCGCCGTCCGCTATGCGCAGGAGAGGGAAGCCGGGCGGGTGATGGCCCAGGCCACGTTCGACCGGTACGTCCAGACCCTGGAGGCGGCGCAGGACCGGGTCGGGGTGCAGCTCAGGGCCCTGGGGGTGGAGGAGGATCACATCATCTCCCACTACACGGTGGTCTACAACGGCATCCAGGCGCTGGTACCGCTGGCTCAACTGAACGAGATCCGGGCGCTGCCGGGCGTCAAGGCCGTGCACCGGGCCCCCATCCACAGGCCGGCCCTGGGCGCCAGCGTGGATCTGATCGGCGCGGCGGACGTGTCGAAGGACCTGGGTTTCGACGGTGAGGGCGTCACCATCGCCATCATCGACACGGGCATCGACTACACCCACGCCGCCTTCGGTGGCCCAGGTACGGCCGCGGCCTACGAGCTGAACGACCCCGACGTGATCGAGCCGGGGACCTTCCCCACCGACAAGGTCGTGGCCGGCTGGGACTTCGCGGGGACGCTCTATGACGCGAGCTGCACCGATGCGGAGGAGGAGGCCGGCATCTGCACCCGCATCCCCAATCCGGACCCCGACCCGCTGGACGAGGGGGGCCATGGGACCCACGTGGCCTCCATTGCGGCCGGATTCGCCACGGATGGAGTGGGCGCCGGCGTGGCCCCGGCGGCGGAGCTGATGGCGCTCAAGGTCTTCGGGGGCGCCGGCACTACCGATACCGCCCTGGTGCTCGACGCTCTCGAATGGGCTACCCAGCGGTATCTCGAGACGGGCAAGCCCGAGGTGATCAATATGTCCCTGGGCGCTCCCTGGGGAACCGCCGGCCCCACGGATCCCATGGCGTTGGGAGTCGACAACGCCGTTGCGGCCGGCATCGTGGTGGTGGCCGCGGCCGGTAACGATGGGAACGTGTCGTACATTACCGGGTCGCCGGCGACGGCCGATGGGGCGATCTCGGTGGCCGCCAGCACCACGGGCTACGCCACGGGGCCGACCATCAACATCGAGGGTACGGCGTATATCACTCAGACCAACATCATCTACAACCCCTCCGCGTTCGATGTCGGAGGCGAGTTCGACGAGGCAGTGACCGCCCCGTTGGGATACGTGGGCAACCTGGCCGGCGCGCCCAACAACCGGCTCTGTTCTGCGGACGACTGGAGCGCTGTCGCGGACGATGCGCTGGAGGGACAAGTGGCCTTGATCCAGCGTGGCGTGTGTACCTTCAGCGAGAAGGTGAACAACGCCGCCGCGCTGGGCGCTGTGGCCGCCATCATCTTCAATAACGAGCCGGGCAACATTCGCATCGGAGTTGGCCAGGTCCTCATCCCCGCGGGCTCGATCCAGATGCGAGACGGCGAGAATCTGATCCCGGCCGATGGCGAGACCGTAATCGTCAGCGCCGAGGACGACGTGGTCGCCGTGCCCGATCCCCACGCCCTGCCCGATACCGTCGCCACCTTCTCGTCCCGGGGGCCCCGGGGTGTGGACTCGTTCCTCAAGCCGGAGATCACAGCGCCCGGCGTGGGCATCTTCGCCGCAGGTATGGCGAGGGGTACTGGCGGCGTGAGCATGGGGGGCACCTCGATGGCCGCTCCCCATGTGGCGGGGGTGGCGGCGCTGATGGTGCAGGCCCATCCCGATGGGACCCCCGAGACGATCAAGGCCGCGATGATGAACACGGCGGTGGATCTGGACGACGGGTCGCCCATCCCGCGCAGCGGTGCCGGACGGGTGGATGCCTATCAGGCGGTGGAGACCTCGGTAGTCGCTGTCGGTGACCCGGACCTGGTGGGCCTCAACTGGGGCGTCGACTTCAGCCGCCAGGATGCGGTGACGCGCACCAAACAGGTCACCCTGCACAACAGGGGCACTGCGTCGGAGAGCTTCGAGGTGGATGGGGCGTTCCAGCTCGGGGCGACGGGATCCATGACCGTTGGGGCGCAGCTGGACGTCGAACCGTCCACGGTGGCGGTGGCGGCGGGCGACAGCGCCGTCGTCATGGTCACCCTGTCGTTGGATATGACCGAGATCCCGGTAGTGTATTACGCCGACGGTCTGGAGGAGTACTACGGCTTCGTGACCTTCACCCCGACCGGCGGCGAGGCCGGCGACGCGCTGCGAGTGCCCTTCTACGTGCAGCCGCGGCCCTACTCCCAGCTGGAGATCGAGGCCGACGGAACCATTCCCGACCCGGAGACGGATTTCGCCACCATCCAGATGACGCACCAGGGGCCCATCACGTCGAGCCTGTGGCTCTATCCGGCGCTGATGTGGAACGACGCGCCCGATCCGACCATGACCGGCCCCGCCGACGTGCGGCTGTTTGGCATGGACTATGGCAGGACGGACCCGGACTACGGCGATGTGATCGCGGTGGCCATCAACACCTGGGACTACTGGCACGTGCCGCAGCCCTTCTTTGCCGAGTTCCACCTCTACATCGACGCGGACCAGGACGGCGATTGGGACTAC
>SKQX01000059.1 GCA_007118795.1 Thermoflexales bacterium
ACCCTCGTTGAGGCCTATCTGAAGGCTGATCTAGCCGATCATCTGGCTGCCTTTGGGGGCTGCGTGGCCCTGACCCACGCGGTGGACCTGGCGACGGCCGAGGCCATCGCGGAACGGTATGTGGAGGTCGTAGTCGCGCCGGACTACGAAGAAGGCAGCATCGGCATCCTGTCTCGGAGGAAGAACCTCCGTGTCATGCGCATCGACAATATCGAGCGACTCTCGGAGTTCTCCAAGGACCGCTTTGTCGACTTCACCAGCCTGATCGACGGCTCCATCGTGGCCCAATTGTCCTTTATGCCCCAGACCTGCGGCGCGGCCGATCTCAGACCGGCTGAGGTAACTCACGGCGAGAGGACCTACCGGATTCAGCGGCCGCCTAGCAAGCGCGAGGCCAAGGACATGATGTTCGGTTGGATGGTCAGTGCGGGCGTCATATCGAACTCCGTGCTCTACGTCAAGGATCTCGTGACCGTCGGCATCGGTTCCGGTGAGCAAGACCGGGTCGGGGCCGCCCGTATCGCTCGGGACAAAGCCTATCGCAAACTGGCGGACCGCTTGGCCTTTGAGAGACACGGCGTCGTCTACGATGCCCTCGATGATGAGACCGAGCGGCGGAGCATCCAGAGCGAGGTGGAAGAGAGCCACGGCGGGCTCACAGGCGCAGTGATGGTGTCGGATGGATTCTTCCCCTTCCGCGATGGCGTTGACGTGGGGTTGCGTGAGGGGGCGACCGCCGTGATCCAGCCCGGTGGCTCACTCAACGATCCCGAGGTGATCCAGGCCTGCAACGAGGCCGGCGCAACCATGGTCTTCACCGGCGAGCGAAGTTTCAGACATTGATAGCCAGGGGCCCCCAATGGCCCCGATTCTTCTAGGGGGAAAAGTGACTTGGCATGAGAAATACGGACCGAAGGCCCTGACCTTTGACGACGTTCTGCTCAAGCCGGCGGCGTCGACGGTGCTGCCCCGGGATGTGGACGTCAGCACCCGTCTGACCCAGCGGATCAGACTGAACTGTCCCATAGTAAGCGCAGCCATGGACACGGTTACTGAGGTTCGGCTGGCGGTCGCCATGGCCCGCGAGGGAGGGATCGGTATCCTGCACCGCAATCTGGCCATTGCGGAGCAGGTCGACATGGTCCAAACTGTGAAACGCTCGCAGAGCGGGATGATCGTGGATCCCATCACGCTGCCGGCCGACCGTCCTATCCGCGAGGCGCTCGACTTGATGGCCCACTACCGCATCTCCGGGATACCCATCACGAAGGAGGACGGGGAGCTGGTCGGCATTCTCACCAACCGTGATCTCCGCTTCGCCGAGGACCTGGAGCGACCGATTCGCGACTTGATGACCGATGAGGAGCTCATCACGGTGCCCGTGGGCACCACCCTCGATCAGGCCAAGAGCATCCTCCATCGTCATCGGATCGAGAAGCTCCTGGTGGTGGACGATGAGTACGTCCTCCGCGGCTTGATCACCGTGAAGGACATCATGAAGCGGATCGAGCATCCGAACACGTGCGAGGACGAGCTGGGACGTCTGAGGGTGGGAGCGGCGGTCGGTACGGGAGACGACATGCAGGACCGCGCCCAGGCCCTGGTCGAGGCAGGGGTGGACGTACTGACCATCGACGCCGCCCACGGTCATTCCGCCGGAGTCCTTGACGCCTTGGAACGACTGAAGACGCAGTTTTCGGAGACTGACGTCATCGCCGGGAACGTAGCGACGGCCGAGGGGACGTGGGCCTTGATCGAACGTGGTGCCGACGCCGTGAAGGTCGGTGTAGGGCCCGGCTCCATCTGTACGACTCGCGTGGTGGCTGGGGCCGGCATGCCTCAGATCACGGCCATTACCGAGTGTACCGCCGCCGCTGAGCCCCACGACATCCCCGTCATCGCCGATGGCGGGATCAAGTACTCGGGCGACATCACCAAGGCCATCGCTGCCGGCGCCGAAAGCGTGATGGTCGGCAGCCTCTTCGCCGGAACCGAGGAGAGTCCCGGAGAGATGATTCTCTACGAGGGACGTTCATTCAAGGCCTACCGGGGAATGGGCTCCGTCGGTGCGATGGCGGATCGCTCGGCGGATCGCTACTTCCAGGCGGGAGCCGATAAGCTGGTGCCCGAGGGGATCGAAGGCATGGTGCCCTACAAGGGTCCCTTGGCGGACCTCCTCTTCCAACTCGTCGGAGGGCTGCGCTCCGGTATGGGATATTGCGGATGCGGGACGATTGAGGCGCTCCGGCTCGACTCGAGATTCGTCCATATTACATCCGCTGGCTTGCGGGAGAGTCACCCGCACGATGTCGTGATCACCAAGGAAGCACCTAACTACGAACGTCGGTAGCATCATCGCTGGGCCGGGCGCCCGTAGGATCTTTGGCCCGGGCACTGCGAGATCAAACGAAGCTCATCTGCTCACCCACAGGAGGCCGACCCATGGCGGGCCAGACCACCGTGACTCACGAGACGTTCCTTTCCCCCTTCAGTTGGCGGTACGGATCCGATGCGATGCGGTCCATCTGGAGCGAGGAGCATAAGCATCGGCTCTGGCGCCGCGTGTGGGTAGCGCTGGCGACAGCGCAGCTGCAGGCCGAGTTGGTGGGGCCGGAGCAGGTGGCCGATCTGGTGGCCCACCAGGACCATGTGGATCTCGCGCGAATCGCCCAAATCGAGGCCGAGATCCACCACGACGTCATGGCCGGGGTCCGTGCTTATGCCGAGCAGTGTACCCTGGGCGGGCCGATCATCCACCTGGGCGCTACCAGCGCCGACATTCAGGACAACGCCGACGCCCTCCGTATGAGAGACAGCCTGGACGTGCTGCTGGAGAAACTGCGGGTGGTGCTATTCGACCTGGCCGATCTCATCGAGGCCCGCGCGGCACAGCCCTGCATGGGCTTCACGCACCTGCAGCCAGCCGAGCCGACCACCGTCGGATACCGCCTGGCCATCTATGCCTTGGAGCTCCTGGAGGACAGCTATCGTCTGAGCCGGCTGCGGGATACTATCCGTGGTAAGGGCATCAAAGGGGCGGTGGGCACGGGTGCTTCCTACGCGCAAGTGCTGGCGGAGACTGGGATGACCCCCGCCGAGCTGGAGGATCTGGTGATGGAGGAGCTCGGTATCGAGCCGTTTCTTGTCGCGACGCAGATCTATCCCCGGAAGCAGGACTACCGGGTGTTGGCTGCTCTGGCCGGGATGGCAGCCTCCCTCTACCGATTTGCTTTCGACCTGCGGCTGCTGCAGTCTCCGCCCTTTGGTGAATGGAGTGAGCCCTTTGGGGCGAAGCAGGTAGGCTCGTCCGCCATGCCCTTCAAGCGTAACCCCATTAACGCGGAGAACATGAGCAGCCTCGCCCGCTACGTCGCCGCCTTGGTGCGTGTGGCGTGGGATAACGCTGGTCACACGCTGCTTGAGCGCACCCTGGATGACTCGGCCAATCGACGCGTGATTCTCCCAGGCGCGTTCTTGGCCAGCGACGAGCTGCTCAGGCGCGCGCATCGGATCCTACAGGATCTGCAGGTTCACGATAAAGCCATCGCCCGCAACATGGCCACCTATGGCACCTTCGCGGCCACCGAGCGCCTTCTGATGGAACTGGTGCGCCTGGGTGCCGACCGGCAGGCCATGCACGAGGTCATACGCCAACACTCGATGGCAGCCTGGCAGGCGGTTCAAGCCGGGGAGCCCAATCCTCTGGTCGGTCTCCTGACGACCGATCCCGAAACCCTCCGACATCTCCCCGACGAACGCATTCGGGAGTTGCTGGACGCGAGCGAGCACATTGGAGACGCACCCGTGCGAGCCAGGAAGGTGGCGGACATGGTGCGCCGGTTGGATTGACGCAACGCGCTCCGCGTGGCACAATCTGGGCGGCTATGTTCTTACCGACCACGCGTCAAGAGTTGCAGCAGCGAGGATGGGATCAACTCGACGTGATCCTCGTGACCGGCGACGCCTACATCGACAGCCCCCACATCGGGATCGCCGTCGTCGGGCACACCCTGGCCCATGTAGGATACCGCGTCGGCGTGATTGCCCAACCGGACATCCACCGTTCCGACGACATCACCCGCCTTGGGGAGCCGTCTCTCTTCTGGGGCGTCTCCGGCGGCAGCATCGACTCGATGGTGGCCAACTACACCGCCCTGAAGAAGCCGCGGCGATCGGATGACTATACCCCCGGGGGACGGAACGATCGACGCCCCGACCGGGCCGCCATCGTCTACACCAATCTCATCAAGCGACACTACAAGGACACCGCCCCCATCGTCCTGGGGGGTCTGGAGGCCAGTCTCCGGCGGGTGGCCCACTACGACTATTGGGACGACGCCATTCGCCGCTCCGTGCTTCTGGACGCCAAGGCGGACTACCTCATCTACGGAATGGCGGAGAAGACCGTGCTGGCCTTTGCCGATGCCCTCCGCTTCGGGGGGAGCCCCCATCATCTGCGGGGGCTGTGCTACATGGATGACGAGCCCCGGTCAGCCGCCCTGGAGCTACCGCCCTACGAGAGGGTGCGCGAGGACAAGCGGGCCTTCATCGACATGTTCCACACTTTCTACCAGAACAATGATCCCCGCCGGGCCCGGGGACTTACCCAGCGGTATGGGGACCGGTACCTGATCCATAACGCCCCAATGCCGTACCTGACCCAGAAGGAACTGGATGGGGTGCATGCCCTCGACTTCGAACGCGACGCGCATCCCTTCTACCGCAGCCAGGGGAGGATCAAGGCTCTGGAGACGATAGCCTTCGCGTTGAACACCCACCGCGGCTGTTATGGTGACTGCCACTTCTGCAGCATCGCCGTCCACGAGGGGCGCACGGTGCGCTGGCGCAGCCCCAAGTCCGTGGAGCGGGAGGCGCGCCAGCTGGTGGACCACCCCGGCTTTAAGGGCTACATCCAGGATGTCAGCGGGCCCACCGCGAACATGTACGGGTTTGAGTGTCCTAGGAAACTGCGCGAGGGGGTTTGCCCGGACCGACGTTGCCTCTATCCCGACGTCTGTCCGACCCTACCTGTGGATCACAGCCGCCACCTCGATCTGCTGCGACAGTTGCGAGGGCTGCCCGGCGTGAAGAAGGTCTTCGTCTCCTCGGGCCTGCGGTACGATCTGCTGCTTCACGACGAATCTCACGGTGATGCGTACCTGGAGGAGGTGGTGGCGTGTCACGTATCCGGACAGATGAAAGTGGCACCCGAGCATACGGAGGAGCCGGTTCTCCGAGGAATGGGGAAACCCGGTCCGGAGCACCTTCTCGAGTTCCGCCAGCGTTTCTTTGATGCCACGGAGAGGGCCGGCTTGCCGCAGTACCTCAGCTACTACGTGATTGCCGCCTATCCCGGCTGTACCGGGGAGGATATGCATCGGCTCCGCGATTTTGCCCTGCGCGAGTTGGGATTGCTCCCGGAGCAGGTGCAGATCTTCACTCCCACGCCCTCAACGTACGCGACCCTGATGTACTACACCGAGATGGATCCCTTCACGGGCCAGGAAATCTTCGTCGAGAAGACCTACAGAGGCAAGCGGAACCAGAAGCGCATCGTCACCCCGTCACCGAGCCGATGACCCGGGGGCGGCCAGCCCCGGGTCTCGCTCCTCTGGCCTGCATCGGTACCGGGTCCTATACCTGTCTCAGAGCACGGCTGAGGGTCTTTCAAGGATCCTGTCGCTCATGTCGTCGATCGCGACACGCCGGGACCGTTGACGGCTCTCGTGATGAGGAGGGTCGCCTCATCCAGGTCACATCCCTTCGACTCCGCCACCTCCGCTGCCAGCATCCTCATCGCTTGCTCGTACAGACGCTCGCCTCCGGCGGTCCAACTGCCCTCCTCACTCTCCGCGTAGGCCCGCAGGTCTCGAGCAGCGGCGGCGATCTTCACTGGTTCGCCGCTACTCACCGCGTCACGTATCTTCGCCTGTCTGGATTTGTAGTTGTCGGGCAGAGCTTGAGCTTGGTCTTGCAGTGTTGTGAAGATGATGTCCGGATCGGACAGAACCGGTCGAATGTATGGGGATGTCTCGGGGATACGAATCGTGTACGGCAGGGCGGTCATCTCCACGACCAGGTAGCGGGTGTCTTTCCTCTCCCATCGGCGCGTTTCAACGTCAACCACCTTTCCCACGCCTCGCGCTCGGTGGAATAT
>SKQX01000035.1 GCA_007118795.1 Thermoflexales bacterium
GACCGAGGACCTCACGCACGGCGTCACCGTAGGCGCGGACCAGGCCGCCGGTTCCGAGTTTCGTACCTCCGAAGTAGCGGGTAACCACCACAGCCGCGTCGCCCAGGTCACTGCCTCGCAACACGGACAGGGCGGGAGGGCCCGCCGTCCCCGACGGCTCTCCGTCGTCACTGCAGTGGGCGATGGTGGATGCGCCGTGACCGATGACGTAAGCGGGGACGTTGTGCGTTGCGTCCGAGAACTCCTGCCTGATACGATCGATGAAGGCCCGGGCTTCGCCCACGCTGAAGACAGGGGCGATGGTGGCTATGAAACGGGAGTTAGCCACGCGGATTTCGGCTCGGGTCTCCGACGCGGGGATCAGGACTGATGTCAAAATACCCTCCGAAACTGGCTCGCTCGCGGCGTCTCCCGTCGGCGCGACGACATAACCGGCACGTGAGCGCGCTTACCTGATTGGGGCGGGATCAGCCAGGCCTCTTCAGGTGACGAGGGCGGCCACGTGACGATGAAGCCCGGGATGGTGCAGGCCCAGCTGTCCGGGAAGCAGCCTTCCCGCTCGGAGTTGAAGGGGGGACGTAACCGAGTAGCCGGGATCTGCCGCCGTGATGGTGAGCCCCATCGCCCAGCGCCACAGCCAGTCGGCTTGTGAGACCCGCTAGCGGAAAGACGGGTGTCTCCAGAGTCATCGTCGCGGAATGGAGCTTTCCGGGGGTTGCTCACGGCGGCGGTAGAGCGACAGTAGTCCCAGACGAGGCAGTGTCGCTGCCTCGTCCGTGGCCCAAGTCGGCCGATAAGCCGGGTTCTGTCCCCCTGTTCGCTGTCGCGCGTCGGGGTGGCGATCATCTATCTCGGATGATGGTTGCCCATCATCTCCAGCAGCCTACCCGGGGCTCGACGGGACGGGCCGCCCCGTGTCCTCAAGGATCTTGAAGCACTCGCCCTCATTGCTTGGCCTTGCTCCCGGTGGGGGTTACCTGGCCATCCGTGTCGCCACGGATGCCGGTGGTCTCTTACACCACCTTTTCACCATCACCGCGGAGACTCATCATGTCACCTGGTGGCAAGTGAGATCGCCGCGGCTGTCTCCTTTTCTGTGGCCCTCTTCCGTCAGGTCGCCCCGACCTGGTGTTACCCAGCACCGCACCCTGTGGAGCCCGGACTTTCCTCGTCCCTTGCACGGGACGCGATCGCCTGGCCGACTTGGGCATCTGCAAGTATCATAGCACGTGGCTGGTCGTTGTCAAGGTAACCCAGGTGGATGAGGACACGTATCCGATTCCGGGATCGAGGGGCCAGGTAGGCCCGCGGAGATGAGGCCGGGCCCCGTCGCAAAAGGGCTGACGAGTTGCCGCGCGGCTGGCGTGTGGTAGACTAACCACTCATGAAGCCCGGCGTGCGTCGGTTCACCCACCCTGCTGTCGTCGCAGCTGTGATCGCCGTCCTGGTCGTCGGCCTGCTGTACTCAACGGCTCTCTCTCTTCCCCTGTTCTCCGATGATCTGGTACAGATTCCGTGGTTGGAGTCGATCTCCTGGGGCGAGCTTTGGACGAGCCCGAGCCCCTACGGCTATTATCGTCCTCTCTGGTACACGATCTGGCGGGGGTGGGGCGGACTTGTGGGGGGCTTGCGTCCCAGGGGGCTGCATGGACTCAATCTCGTAGCTCACGCTTTCGCGGCCTGGGCCACCGGGCTCTTGGCAGTCAGATGGCTTCCCGCGGCGCCGGCCGATCGAGAGCGAGCGATTGCCGCCGGTTGGGCGGTCACGTACTTCGTGGTCTTCCCCTTCTCTCGTCAGGCCGTGGCGTGGCCAGGGGCGGTGTACAACCCGCTGGTGAGCGGGCTGACGGCAGCGGCGGTGCTGCTCTACGATGCGGGGAGGAAGACGGGCAGCGATTGGCGGATGGGATCGGCTGCCCTACTGGCAGGGCTTACCCCGTTCATCTACGAGAGCGGCCTCCTCGTCGCCCCGCTTCTGCTCATAGTCGAGACGCTTGGCCGTTGGAGAGGCCGCTGGAAGCGCCACTCCCGCTGGCCGCTTGTCTTGATTGGTGTGTTCGCGATCACGCTGGTTCTCTGGCGTTGGATGCGCGGGGCTGGAGTCGCTCCCTTCGGCTTGAGGGCCGCTCATCTCTGGCATAATGGAGGATACCTAGCCCAGGGTCTGATCTATCCGCTGGCCCCCCTCGGTCAGCGGCTGGTCGAACGGACCGCCATGGGTCCGGCTTTGGCCTTGTGGCTGGTGGCCGTGCCGGCTGTTCTTGTGTTGGCCTGGTTGGGCATCCAAGAGTGTCCGGACATGCTCCTCCTGGGAACGGCCTGGTTCGGCCTCTTCTCCCTGCCGCCTCTGGTGTCGATGGAGGCCGAATGGTTCGCCCTGGGGCCCCGCTTTCTGTACATGACTGCCAGCGGTGCGGCGCTGATCTGGACTGCAGCTCTGGTTCCTTGGGTGGCAGGCGCCCGGAGTCCCTGGCGCGTTGGCGCGATGGCTATGCTGAGCCTATTCCTTATGATCCCAGCTGCCCGCTTCGTCCGCCACGGGATGGGCCTGTATCGGATGGCGGGCCAGAGCATCTGGGATGCGGCTGCGGCCGTCACCGAGGGTCAGCGAGTGCTGCTGGTCAACCTGCCGCGGAGCATCGCCCCGGATGGGCGGATCTACCCGCTGGGCTTCGAGGGGGTGATCACCCTGCCCATGCGCGTCACCGCCGAAGAGCTGGCCTATGTTCACACGGGGGTGCGCAACGGCGCCGAAGCTGTCGCATTCGGGGTTGTTGCCACCGATGAACCGAAGGGCTACACGTACGAGCTTTTCGGTCGACCGGTTGGATGGCAGGAAGCCGCGGAGGCAGCACGGGCCGTCGATTCCGTCTATCTGGCCCGCTACGACCACCAGGGCGTGCACCTGTTGGAGGCTGGGGGGCTGGGTGTGTCCGACGCCGAGACCGGGCCGCAAGCACAGTTCGGGGACGGCGTGGAGCTATTGGGCGGGTCCGGGATGTGCGAAGAGGCCGGGGAGGTGCGTCTGACCACGTGGTGGCGGAACCGGTCGGGTCTTGAGACAGATGTGAGTGTTTACGCGCACCTGCTGGGGCCGGACGGGTCGCTGGTCAGTCAGGCTGATGGTCGGCCTCTTCTCGGGCTGCTGCCGTTCTGGCTCTTGAGGACGGATGAGGTGTTGCGGGACGTGCGTACCTTCGGTCCCGTGCCGCCGGGTGCCTACACGGTACATCTCGGGATCTGGGAGCCGGCCACGGGGGAGCGCTGGAGGGCGCTGGGACACCCCGACGGAACCGTGGTGTGGCCCATCGAGTGTCCCTAGCTGATCCCCGGGATAGCCGCAGGCCGCCGGGTAAGCCTCTGGTCCCGATCAGTGAAGCTGAGTGCGAGATGAAGGTCTGACCGGGAGCTCCGGCGCGGTTAGGGGCGAAACAGGGTGATCCCGACGCCCATCCGATCCAGCGCCTGCCGAGCGTAGTGCGTGACGGTCGCGCTGGGATCATCGAGTGCTCTGCATAGCGCTGGGATCGCACGTGGGGAGCCAAGTACACTGAGAGCACGGGCAGCTCCAGCCCGCGCCGGCGTGTCTCCCTCCTCCAGGGCCCGAACCAGGGCTTCGACGGCCGGCGGGCCGAACTGAGAGAGCGCATCGGCTGCTAACCGGCCTACGTAGGCTGAGCGATCGGAGAGGCGAGCGACCAACGGGTCTATGCCGGCCTGGGGTCTGAGGTGAGCCAGGGCTACCACGGCGCATGCCCGAACGTCGCCGTCGGGATCCGTGAGGGCACCGATGATCGGTTCTACAGCACCTTCGGTGCCCAGGGCTGCCAGGGCGCGCACGGCCCACCAGCGCCTATTCACCTCGGGCCCCATAAGCATACGACGGAGCGCGGGCAGTGGGTCTCGGGAGGCATCGCTAAGAGTCACCGCTGCCCGCTCGGCGCCGGGATCGTCGCTGGCCTCCACGGCGTTGAGGAACATTTCCAGCGGGTCACTCACCGAAAGCCTCCTGGAGGACCCCGGCCTCCACCAGGTGGCTAAACGTCGACAGCTTCGGGGGGTGGGGATAGCCTATAAGGTGGGCGCGACATCGACAGTCGGAAGCCCCAAAACGAGGAGCGGGGAGCCGTGCGCCGGGGAGCTCCGACAGGGCTCGGGCCCAGCGGCACTCCCTTCGCCGCTCTCCCACCGTGTACCAGACGGCGACAGCGGTGGCATAAGCTCGCAGGTAGTCGACGTGCCAGTGGAGGGGTTTTGTGGTGCGCCGATGGCGGTCAATTCGAGCTGCCAGGCCTCCCGGACCACGAGCGCTTCCTGCGTAGGCATACCATCCCCGATCGAACTCGCATCGGCCCAGGTGGCCAACGTCGATACCGACGGGATCAGGCAGCCTCATGATCAGCACGTAGGAACCAGCCTGCCTAGGAGCCATCCGTGCGGCGCTGCCAAACCACTCCAGCGGCCCAGGCCGTCAGGCACCCCGCGGCCAGGGAGACGATACCTGCCAGGTGGAGGATGCGCAGGGAGTACCGTTCGTCGATGCGATAGACCTCCCGGCCCCCGTAGGCTTCCGGCACGACCATGGCTGCCAACCCGGCGACCAGCAGCAGCACAGCGAGGGTTGCCAGCGCGATCACTTGCCACTTGTGCATCGGGCTACTTGCCGGGTGGTGGTACCGGAAGGTCTTCGACGTTGGTGTCCGTCCACTTCTCACCCTCCTCGATGAGCATCACCGGGATGTCATCACGGATGGGGTACTTTCGCTCGCAGTCAGGCTCTTGGCAGACGAGCCAGGAATCTCGCACCAGCTGCAGCTGGCCGGGGTCATCGCCGGGCTTGCGGGTCTCGCCGCTGACACAGTAGGGGCACCGCAGAATTTCCAGCAGGTCGTCGCTCACCATCATCTCGTTTCTCCTTTCTCCCCTCCCTAATCCGCCCCCATCCGGTGTCGGGATAGGAGGACGCTCTTCCTGAAGGGGATGGACAAGTATAGCACAAGTGGGAGTCCCGTCAATCGAGCACTTCCTGACTCCTCGATTTGACCCCTCGTGGCCTCGATAGTATAATCGCCAAGTAGGTTGGCACGCCCAGAAGGGATGGGTCACCTTGCATCCTCCTGTGATGATAGCCAACGGCTACCTGGACAAACCCAACCCGGGAGGTGGCATTCATCGGTAGCGCAGATAGGACCTCGATAGGGGCTCGGTTGTTCTACGACGGTGTAGCCTTCGCCGTGGAGTGGGTTAGACCCGGGACGCCGGGCTCGGAAGACTCCGTAAGGCGCCTCGCCCCCCTCGGCTCTGTCGAGGGCACAACCGGGCTTGCAGGGTTCATCCAGTCTCCTGCTCGTGCTCTCCAGGGCGCGATGGCTGACCCACCCGGTGCACACCGGGCCGCGAGCACCACGCAGAACAGGTATGTCCGCTGGCTCGCAGGGCGCCCCCGGGATCACCTGATCGGAGATCCGATCCTCGGTGGCGGCTGGCGGGTTTTCCTGTCTTCCGAGCCGCTGACCCGGGAGATGCTCAGGCCCGTCAGAGGAACCCGTGACGGAGCTTGTTACTCCACGGGAGGAAGAGCCGATCCATCGAGCGGCAAATACTTCTGAGCTTATCGGGCGCGTGGAAGCTGTGATGTTACCCAGCCTTGATCCCGATCTTGTTCTGGGCCGGCATCGTCAGGTTGGCTGGCGGGCCTACGAAGCCTGCCTTGCCTGGAATCCGACAGGGGAGTGATGTGTAGCTTGGCACGGTCGTGGGACTGGAACGAGGGCCGCATCAAATGGGCCTTCTGTGTTCGCCCGGCGACGGTCCGCTGCGGCCCGAAGTCGGCCACCGACCAAGTGGTCCAGGGGTTCTACGGACGAATCCCAAAGATGGCGTTGATAGACGAAGGTCTTCGCTGTGCTGAGGATGGAGGCTTTCGATGGCCCCGTGTTCGGTCTCATCGCAGGAGTAATGCGGCCGACTCACCCCTGTGTATCGGCTGTGGATGGAAAGCTCGTCGTCAATCGGAACCTCGCCGAGAGCTGGGAGGGATGGTATGGGGTAACGATGCCGCTACAGGCCCCTACCGGGTCGCCAGCTACGAGC
>SKQX01000013.1 GCA_007118795.1 Thermoflexales bacterium
GAAAGATGTAGCCCTTCGAGAAGTGATTCCCGGCCAGCCGCCGCGCCGCCTCGCTGCGTTCTGCCTCGGTCTGTACCACACTCAGCACGATCAGTGCATCGCCGTAGTAGGTGCCTGGCTTGAATATGGGAGCCAGCGCGCGTTGAATGCTCGCCATAGCTGGAGCCACGGCCTCGGCAATCCGATCAGCGCACGCCGCGTACTCGTCAGAAGCGCGAAACGCGGCCCATTCCCGCTCTAGTCGCTCGATCAACGCATCGTCTACACCGTCAACCATAAACCGCCCTCCAGTTGTCCAGGACGGCGGTTCGTGATACAATCTACTCACCAGCCGCCCGCCCGGTTGGTCCCGGCCCCAGGTGCCGAACACACCGTGGGGCCTTCCATTATACGTTCGTCACCTCTGCGGACAAGTCAATGTCGCTCTCAAGTATATTCGATTGCGCGCACCAGTACACTTATTGGTTTTTCTATTACCTGGAGACGGAGCGGAACTACACGCCGGATGCGGTGCTGCTCACCATGTCCGTCGCCGTAATCACCCTTGCGGCGGGCTATCCCCTCGGTGGCGCGCTGGGTGACGCTCTCTTCAAGCGGACCCGGCGCGGGCGTCTCATCGTGTCTACGGTAGGCGTTCTGCTGGGGGCCCTGTTCCTCTTCATTACCCTGAACGTCCCGCCCGATCAGCAGGTCCGTTTCCTCATCCTGCTGAGCGTCACGGCGGTCTTCATCCCCTTCGCCTCCGCCAACGTCATCGCCACGGTCTACGACGTGACCCTGCCCGAGGTGCGCAGCTCGGCCCTGGCCGTCCAGTACTTCATCGAGTCCGCCGGCGCGGCGCTGGCACCTTTGTTGGCGGGTTTGATCGCCGATCGGGTGTCGATGGAGTTCGCCATCCTCGTCATCTGCCTGTCGGCCTGGGTGATCTGCGCCCTCTTCTTCATCGGTGCTGCGATCCTGCTCCCGTCGGACATCGAGACCCTCCGGCGGCAGCTTCAACAGCGGGCGGACCGCCTGCGATCGCGGCAGAGGCAGCTCCGCGACGCGCCCTGAAACCCATGGCAAATCCCCTTTCCCTGCTGATCCGAGGCGTCAAAGAGATCGGGCTGCGTCCCGCCCTCGACGCTGTCGTGTACCAGATCCGCGTGGCCTGGTACCGGGCGCGGTTCGGCGGCGGCTGGAAACCCTTGCCCGATTCCCCCGCCAGCTACCGCCGTTCGGGATGCGTGACCGGCTGGGATCGTGCCGCTCAGACCGTCACCGTGAGGTGCGTCGAGGGAGTGAACACCGTTACGGTGCTGGCCCCCGACGTGATCCGCGTCCGGTTTCGGCCCTCTCTGCAACGGGAGCAGCGACGCCGGTCCTCCTACGCCGTTGCCCGAACCGATGACGCCTGGCCCGCCTGCCCCTTCGACGTCCTTGAGACCGAGACGGCGCTGCGGATCGATACCGGACGGGTGCGCTGCCGCTTCGACAAGTCGTCGGGGGCCCTGACGTTCCTCGATGACCGCGAACGGGTGGTCAATGCCGATGCCGCGGGGGTGGGCTGGCGCCCGGCCGGTCACGTGGTCTGTCACAAGCGGATTCAGCCGGACGAGCGCTTCTACGGGTTGGGCGAGCGCACCAGCGACCTCGATCGGCGGGGTGGTCGGTTCGAGACCTGGAACTCCGACCCGCAGACCTACGAGATCGGTCAGGATCCCATCTACCTCTGTATCCCCTTTCTACTCGGCCTGCACAGCGACGGCCGACAGGGGTACGGGATCTTCTTCGACAACCCGTTCCGCGGCCGCTTCGACCTCGGCGCCCACGATCCGCAGGTCGCCTCCTTTGGAGCGCGAGGCGGGGAGATGTGCTACACTTTCATCTACGGTCCCAAGCTGACGGCGGTTGTGAACCGCTACACGGCCCTCACCGGTCGCCAGGCACTGCCGCCCCTGTGGGCGTTGGGATACCATCAGAGCCGCTGGTCCTACTACCCGGAGGAGCGGGTGCGCCGGCTGGCGGCCGATTTCCGGGAGACCTACGACGTGGGCTGCGACGCCATCCACCTGGATATTCACGCTATGGACGGCTATCGCTGTTTCACCTGGGATGAGGTCCACTTCCCCGATGTCGCTGCGATGATCGACGATCTCCACCGACAGGGGTTCAAGGTTGTGGTGATCGCCGACGCGGGTATTAAGGTCGATCCCGCCTACTGGGTCTATCGGGACGGTCTGGACGGGGGGATGTTCTGTGTTCTTCCCAACGGGCGGCTGTTCAAGGGGCCGGTCTGGCCGGGCATCTGTGCCTTCCCGGACTTCACCGCGCCCCGCGTCCGCCGCTGGTGGGGCGAGCTGGTGGAGCGCTTGGTCGGGGTGGGAGTCGATGGCGTGTGGAACGATATGAACGAGCCGGCTGTCTTCGGTCCGGAGGGCACCACGATGCCGGATGTGGTGCAGCACGACCTGGAGGGCTCCGGGGGCGACCACGGGGAGGCGCACAACGTCTATGGGATGCAGATGGCCCGGGCGACGGCGGAGGGGTTGGTCCGGGCGCGGCCGGACGAGCGTCCGCTGGTGATCACCCGTTCCGGCTGGGCGGGGGTGCAGCGGTACGCCACCAGTTGGACGGCCGACAACCAGGCGACCTGGGACCAGCTCCGGCTCACCATCCCGATGGTCGCGGGCCTGGGAATGAGCGGCGTGGCTTTCACCGGACCCGACACCGGCGGTTTTCTGGGTCACCCCAGCGCCGAGCTCTTCACGCGCTGGCTGCAGCTGAGCGTGTTCCTCCCCTTCTTCCGCTCTCACACCTACCTCCACGATCCGGATCAGGAGCCGTGGTCCTGGGGCGAGCCCACGTTGGGCATCAACCGGCGTTGGATCGAGTATCGGTATCGACTGCTCCCCTACCTGTACACGGCTCTCTGGCAGTGCGCCCAGACGGGGGTGCCCATCGTCCGCCCCCTCGTCCTCGCTTTCCAGGACCAACCTGAGCTCCACACCGTAGAGGACCAGTTCATGTGCGGCGATCACCTCCTGGTGGCGCCCGTGGTGGAGGAGGGGGGCACGCAGCGGTTCGTCAGCCTTCCGGAAGGTCCCTGGTACGACGTGTGGCAGAACGAGCTTCTCTGGGGCCCCGCCCGGGTGTCCGTGGACGCACCTTTGGCGCGCATACCGGTTTTCGCCCGGGCCGGGGCTGTGATTCCCCTGGGTCCGCCCATCCGCTACGTTGGCCAGTCCCTCCGCGATCCGCTGACTCTCCACATCTACCCGCCGTCAGGTCCTGCGGGATGCGGTCCCTCCGCAGCTCCGTCCTCCGGCGGCTCCGGGAGGAGTTCGGGCGGGGATGACAAGCCGGTCGAAGGCGGGACGACCGGAGCTGGCGAGGGGCACTTTCTCAGCCTACTCTACGAGGATGATGGCCGCACCTACGACTTCCGGGAGGGTGGCTTCCTGTTGACTCGCTTCAGCCTCACCACACAGGGTACGGCGGCCCCCTCCTTCCGGCTGACACGGGAGATCGACGGGGATTACCAGCCTGAGTACGAGGATCTGGAGATCGTGGTGCATGGGGTCACTCGGCTCCCGGATTCCGTCACCTTCGACGACGAAGTAGCAGGTCCGGGTCAGCTGGAGCGGGGTGGCCGGGCGCTCCGGCTGCACACCGGCCTGTTCCACGACGTGGAGGTGAGCTGGGATGGATGAAGGCGGTGAGACAACCTTGGCCCCTCTCCGGCCGATACCTGCTTCCGGACTCATCCCGCTCACGCTGACCAACTGCCTGCCATTTGCCCTCGCGTCCGCCGGTCCCAGTCGACGAGGGGGGCCGTCACTTGCGCCCCTGTTGTGTCCACCGTGACTCACCGATTTGCACACCACTCAGAAAGGGATAGACTTTCACACCTGTCATTCCGAGAATACCCATGGTGCCCAGCGTGTGAGGCTAAGGCCGCGTGCGAAGCTAAGCCGCTTGCCAAGCTCGTGCAGCGAGCCCCAAGCCTCGCATGACTCTGAATCGAAGAAAGCTCGTCGGACCCGCGGGGCTGCGCTGCCGTTTTCCCTCTCCCCCCGGCGGAGAGGGTTAGGGTGAGGGGGCGTCATAGTTAGCACTGTCGCCGTCGCCTGCAACTCAACTCTCAGACAGCCAATGCGCTTTCTTAGTAGGAGCGCCTGCGACGAGGAATCTCGGTCCTCGGCACCGCTCCACCCAGCATAGGCGAGCTCGGTCTCCCATCAGGTGGGCGAGGCCCAGCGCGCCCCTCGAGCAACCTCGAAGAGGAGGAGTCAAGGGTGTCAGCTCCACTGACAGCCATCATGATCGGCGCCGGTGAGCGGGGCTACGCCGCCTACGGGCCGTACGCTCTGGCTTATCCGCACGAAATCCGGTTTACTGCCGTGGCCGAACCCAATCCTGCGCGTCGGGCGCGCTTCGCCGCGGCCCATGGTATCGGACCAGAACACCAGTTCGACACGTGGGAGGACCTCCTCGATCGGGGCAAGATCGCCGACGCGGCTCTCGTCTGCACCATGGACACGCTCCACGCCGCGCCCGCCGCCGCGGCGCTGGAGGTGGGGTACGATGTGCTCCTGGAGAAACCCATGGCCACCACGCTGTCGGACTGCGTGGGTCTGGTGCAGACCGCGGAACGGAGCGGACGTCTCCTCCAGGTGGCACACGTGCTCCGCTACACGCCGTTCTTCTCCAAGGTCCACGCTATCGTCGCGTCGGGGCGGCTCGGCGATATCGTGACCGTCGAGCACCGCGAGAACGTGGCTTACTGGCACATGGCCCACTCTTACGTCCGCGGCAATTGGCGCCGGCGGGATCTGTCCAGCCCGATGATCCTGGCCAAGTGCTGTCACGACCTGGACATCCTGACGTGGAACCTCGGATCCTGCGCCCAACTCAGCTCCTTCGGTTCACTGCTTCACTACCGCGCTGAGAACGCGCCCGCCGGGGCCCCGGAGCGCTGTACCGACGGCTGCCCCGTCGCCACTGACTGCCCGTGGTACGCACCCCGTCTCTACCTCGACCTGATCCCTTTGATGCACGTCGCGCGCCGCTCGCCCGACGTCGGACAGCGAATCGCTGCCCGCCTCGGCCTCCAGGCTCCGACCCTGTTGCACCTCGTTCGTCGGCTGGTACCCGCGGCAGACTACCGGGGGTGGCCCGTCTCCACCATCTCGGAGGACCTCAGTCCCCGGGGCCGGCGGCAAGCCCTCGAGACCGGACTGTACGGACGCTGCGTCTATCGCTGTGACAACGATGTCGTCGACCACCAGACCGTCAATATGGCCTTCGAGAGCGGCGCCTCCGTGGTCCTGGTCATGCACGGCCATTCCCACGAGGAGGCGCGCACCATGCGCTACGAGGGAACTTGGGCTACTCTGCGAGGCAAGTTCGCCTACGGCATTGATGACGTCCTGGAGATCCACGACCACCGCTCAGGGGAGGTGGAGCGCCTGGACCTGACAGGCCTGGCCGGCAGCCCTACCGGGCACGGTGGTGGAGATGAGGGCGTCATGGCGGCCTTCGTCCGCGCCGCGTCCAAGGCTCACGTGGGTGCCAGAGACCGGTCCGGCCTCACTACGGCCCGGGAGTCACTGGAGAGTCATCTGATGGCCTTCGCCGCCGATCGGGCGCGGTTGGAGGGGAGCGTCATCGAGATGGCTGGCTTTCGGCGTCAGGCCGAAGCGGGCTGAGAGAGTCCCGGTCCGGCTGCCGAGTTCTACAACTCGCGCCACCCGATCCCCGGGAATGCGCGGCCTTACTGGACTGGTAGCGGAGGACGGACGTGCTGCAACCCCCTCACTCCTTCTTCTCCAGGCCCCGGAGCAGCATCTCCATGCCTCTCCTGGCGACGGCGCCCCAATTGGCCTCCTCGGTGTCCAGCAGCCCTTGCAGCACGAGGCCGATGGCCAACGATACGACCACGCTGGCGGCTGTGTCCGGGTCGACGGAACGGAGGGAGCCTTCCTCGATGCCCGAAGATATGATGTCGGCGAAGAAGCCTCGATACCGCCGGTAGGGCGCGATGGTTGCCTCCCAGGTGGCGGAGTCGTAGGTCGCCCGGGTCCAGAACTCGAGGA
>SKQX01000215.1 GCA_007118795.1 Thermoflexales bacterium
CCAGCACCTCCACGGTGATCGGCAGGAAGATCGTCAGGCCCAGCGCCAGCGCCAGCAGCGCCATCACCGCCAGGAACTTCCCGATGACCAGTTGAGTCGGGGAGACGGGCAGGGACAGGAGCACCTCCAGCGTTCCCGACCGCTCTTCCTCGCTCCACTGACGCATCGTCAGGGCGGCAACCAGGAAGATCATCAGCACGGGCATCCAGCGGAAGAGCGGGCGAACGTCGGCGATACCGCGCGCGAAGAACGTATCTACCCAGAAAAAGGAGAACAACGTGACCGCCAGGAAGACACCCACGAAAATCAGGGCCATCGGCGATCCGAAGTAGCCCTCCAGCTCCTTACGAGTGACTGCGAGTGATTGCTTCACGGTAACACACCTCCGAGTCTATGCCTGATCCTCACGAGCCGGTGGCCAGCTCGTTGAACACAGATTCTAACGTCCGCACGTCCTGCCGCAACTCCCGCACCGGCCAGCCCTCTTTCCGGGCCCGATCGTATATCCTCGGGCACAGGTCTGCGTCGAGGCCGCTGCCTATGACGCGATAAGCGGGAAAGGAAGATGGTTCGCGCCTGACCGTCAAGGACGGCACAGAGTCGACACCTTCTACCCCCTCCAAGTCCAGGAGGGCCTCCTCCACCCCCCGGGTCTCGCGCCCAAGCACCAGGATCGCGTCCGAGGTAGACGCCAGCTCCGATAGCTCGGCGTCCGCTCGGATGCGCCCGTTGATCAGGACAATCACCCGATCACAGAGCGCTTCGACTTCGGAGAGAATGTGGGTCGAAAGCAGGACCGTGCTCGCTCTGGCCAGCCGCCGAATCAGGTGGCGCACCTCGACGATCTGCGTCGGGTCGAGGCCGATGGTTGGCTCATCCAGGATCAGGAGCCGCGGCTTGTGGATGATCGCCTGGGCCAGCCCGACACGCTGACGGAAGCCTTTGCTCAGCTCGCCGATGGGCCGCGTCAGATGCTCCGCCAAACCGGTGGCGTAGACAGCCTCGGAGAGGCGGGCCACCCGATCCTGCTCCGGGATATCCCGGAGCTCGGCCATCATCCGGAGATATCCCTGCACCGTCAACTCCGGATAGAGAGGCGCCGTCTCTGGCAAATAGCCGATCTGGGCTTGCACCTCCCGGGTGTGCTCGAGGACGTCCAGTCCGTTCACCTCGACAAGTCCATCATCCGGCTGGAGATTGCCGGTCAGTATTTTGATCGTCGTCGTCTTCCCCGCGCCATTGGGGCCCAGGAGTCCGACGATCTCGCCAGCCGCGATGCCGAAGCTGACATCGCGCAGAGCCTCGATCGGGCCGTACGACTTGCTGATCCCCTTCGCCTCTATCATCAGATTCTTCTCCTTTTCCGCGCTGCGAGCTCCAAGCATGCAAGCCGAGATTTTAACACGGAGACGCAGACTTTCAACTCGCACCGGCCCGTGGGCTGGCCTCATCCTGGGCAGCGACCTCGATCCCCTTCCCGGGGCAGGCCGGGGCGCCCTCACACAGAGCAGCCCATCCCTTGGTCGGTGGCCTCAACCACGAGGCCTATCCGCTGGTCCAGCGACCCGTCCGGCTTCACCTCCGCGCAGGGTCGGGCCCGGGACTTGCCGGACGGACAGGCCGGTGTTCCTCAGCGTTCACGTCGGTCTGCGCGGGGTCATGATCCAAGCTCCAGCCCTCCGTGTCGCCTGCCCTACATGGCCGAAGCCTCCCCGAGGGGGAGGCTTCGGTCCTGTTCGCCAATCGCGCGAACCCGGGTGCCCTTAGCTCAAGTAGGGCCGCAACCGACGTCTATAACGGGGATGGCGCAGCTTCTTCAGCGCCTTTCCCTCGATCTGGCGGATGCGCTCTCGCGTCACACCGAGCTTCTCCCCCACCTCGCGAAGGGTGTACGTGTTTGCCCCGCCCAGCCCAAACCGCATGCGGAGCACCTGCACCTCCCGTGGCGTCAGCGTGCTCAGCGCATCCTGTAGATCATCGTGCAGGAGATGCATCTCCGCTCTCTGCGCCGGCGAGGGGACGTCCTCATCCTCAAGAAAGTCTCCGAATTCGCTCTCGCCATCCTCATCCACCGGCCTCTCCAGTGAGAGAGGCCGCTGCGAAACCCCCAGCAACCAGCGCACACGTTCTGGCTCAAGATCGACCTCCTCCGCGATCTCCTCGGGGGTGGGCCGACGTCCCAGATCCTGCTCCATCCGGGCCGCTACCTGATAGAGCTTCCGGATCCGGTCGTTTGTGTGCACCGGGATCCGAATGTTCCGTCCCTGCTGCTTGAGCGTCCTGGCAACCGACTGCCGAATCCACCACGTGGCGTAGGTGCCGAATTTCGTACCTCGGTTATAGTCGAACTTATCCGCCGCTTTGATGAGACCCACGTTGCCAGCCTGGATCAGATCCAGGAAGGATAGTCCCTGTCCCCTGTACCGCTTGGCGATGCTGACCACCAGCCGCGTGTTCGCCTTGATCAAGCGTTCGCGGGCCGCTTTCCCCTCGGCGACCGTCTCTTCCAGCTGCACCCGTTCCTCAGGGCTGAGACCGTCTCGATCCAGCTGGCTCTTGGCTTCGATTCCCTGCTCCATCCTCTTGGCCAGCTCCACCTCCTCCTCCCGCGTCAACAGAGGTTCGCGGCCCATCTCCCTGAAGTAGAGACTGACAGCGTTATCGACGGAGATATCGCTGAGATCCGAGGGCTCCTCCTCTTCGGGCTCCTCCCTCACATCCCTTGCCCTGGCCTCCAGATCGACCTCCTCCATCTCCTCTTCGTTCTCGACAACGTCCACCTCCTGCTCCTGGAGGTACGCCAGCAGACTCTCCAACTGGGACAGATCGTCCTCTGCTTCGGGAAAAGCCTCCAGAATCTCTGCCACAGTCAGATACCCCTGCTCCTCCGCCTTGTCCAAAAGCCATTCGGCGTCGTCGAGCTGCTCTTCGACTTCATATCTTCGTATGACCATCACAGTAACCCTCCTCAGCCGATCAGCTGCGCCTCCCTCCGCCTCTCAGCGGTCACCGCAACAATTCTCTTCTTCCGCACTCTTTTCTCCCCGGCAATATTGCCGCCAGGAGCTGCTGATCGAATCACTCTGTCTTACTCTTTATCCCTGGTCCTGGGGCACGTGGTCGGTCGGGCCATCGCCACGGCACTGCCAGACCACACGTTCTTCCCAGAGACACGAAACCCGACTCCCTGGGAAGCCGGGTCTCATGGGCCAGCTACTATTATCCGGCCAGTTCTTACCGAACTTGACCGCCTTCGGCTAGGGAAGCCTCGGCGTCAAGACATCCTCTCTCGAACCTGACTCCTTCGTGCTGATCTCACCATATCTACTTGATTCATGCTCTCATGGGTTCGTTTGATTGCCATAAGAGCTACGTGTGAAACACGTTAGAGAAGCCCTACCCAAGGCAGGGCTTCACCAGACAGGGCCATGATAAGGCCATTCGCCAAAGATGTCAACCCAAGCGATCCGTGTGACAGGCACTCATCATTCTTCTCTGCCCAAGGTGACCGGCCCTTGGGAATGCAGCATCATGGCCCAGATCACCTCAAGAAACCGCCGGTTTCGGTTTTCCGATGTCCTGACCGAAGGGCCGGTCACCTCAATGGCGAACATGATCAAGCCCGACGCAGATGACTCTCCGCCATCTCAGGACACTCCTATGACCGGACCAGTCAGTCCTGCACCCGCGGTCGGCTCCCCAGCGTCACCTCCGTCGTTCGTTCCGCGCCCTCGCGCAGCACCGTCAGCGTCACCCGTTGACCGGGCCGAGCCTCCTCCACCAGGTAGGCGATCATGTCGTCCATGGTGCGGACTGGGTAATCCTCCATCGCAATCACCACGTCCCCGCCGAGGGAGAGTCTCGTCCCGTTTCTCGTCACCGTCTCATCGGATCCCCGCAGACCGGCCTCATCGGCTGGACTCCCCTCGGCCACCGTGATCATCAACGCACCGCGCTGATCGGCCTCCAATCCCATTGCCAGAGCCGTCTCTCGGTCCAGTCCTCGACCCGCCACGCCCAGCCACGCATACGTGTATTCCCCGTCCTCAATGAGAGCCGGCACAATCTGAGAGACGATATTGGCCGGAATGGCGAACCCCACGCCGGTGGAGGTGCGGTCCGTCGACAGGATCATCGTGTTCACCCCCACCAGCTTGCCCTCCCGGTCGAGGAGCGGGCCGCCGGAGTTCCCCGGGTTGATCGCTGCGTCCGTCTGGATCATCTTGGGGATGCTGTAGTTGCTCACCCCCGAAGGGAGCGTCCGCCCCAGAGCGCTGACGACGCCCACGGTCAGTGTCCATTCCTGACCGAAGGGGTTGCCAATGGCCATCACCCGCTGGCCCACGAACAGCCGCCCCGAGTCTCCCAGCACCACGGGGACCAGCCGCTCGCCGGGCTGCTCGACGTTGAGCACGGCCAGATCCGAGTCCGGATCAGCACCCACTACGTCGGCCAGCCGCGTGGCCCCATCCAGGAACGTCACCTCCACCTTCTCCGCGTTGTGTACCACGTGGTAGTTCGTCACGATGTGGCCTTCACGATCCCAGACGAACCCCGAGCCCTCTCCCCGCCGGAAGAAGTCCGGCATCTCCGGAAGGCCCGGCCACCCAGGTATCTCAAGCCGCGGAGAGTCACGCCCCGACACGTGCTGTACCACCCGGATGTGCACCACCGACGGAGCAACCTGCTCATACACCGCCGCTACCTGCCGTTCCTCGGCGCTGGCCTGATCCAGAATCTCGTCTGGTACCGGCGTCGGCGTCCAGTCCAGCTCAGGTTCGGCAACAGCCGGAGCAGGGCCCTCTGATCGCGGCTCAGGGTCCGGTGTCACCGGAGGTTCCGCGACCGACTCCCCCACATTGGGCCCCTCCACGGCGGGCAGCACCTCAGCTCCATAAGGAACCAGCAGGGCCCCCACCAGGCAACTGGCTCCCATCAGCACCACGACCGCCAGAGCAGCCACGATTCCCACGATCAGTCTTTTGTACACGACCTCACCCCTAACCTCTCAGCACCATCCAGCTCGTCCTCGACTCTCTTTGCCGCCCATAACCAATGAGGCGGCTCGACGAATCCTATGGTCGAGCCGCCTGTTAACCTTCTCCGTGACCCGGTTACTTGGCCTTGACCTTGATCGCCTTGGGCTTCATCTCCTCAGCCTTGGGCAAGCGCAGGGTCAAGATTCCGTCCTCGAAATCGGCCTCCGCCTTGTCCGCCTCAACCGACGCGGGAATCGTTATCGAGCGCGAGAAAGCGCCGTACCAGCGCTCGCGGCAGAAGTAGTTCTCCTCTTCCACCTCTTCCTCTGCCTGCGACTCTCCCTTGATGGTCAGGGTATCGCCGGTCACGCTGATGTCCAGATCCTCCACATCAATGCCCGGCACCGACGCCTTGACCACGACGTCATCGTCGGTCTCGTACATATCCACGGCCAGCGAACCCCTCATCCCCGGCGTCAGGGCCGTACCGCGAGGCCGTACCACACTCTCCTCAAAGAGGCGATCCATTGCCTCCCGCAAGCTCACCAGATCGCGGAAGGGTTCCCAACGTGTTAACTGTGTCATCTCAGCACCTCCTCATCTCGTGAATTTGCCCGATCGTTTACCAGCCGTATATTTATCATAGGGGGATAAGATCGGCGTTAGAGCGGGATTAGAGATGCATTAGAGGAGAGCGCTTTGCCCCAAGTGGCCTTAGGCCGTATAATACCCTGGGATTCCGCTGCAGTCAACCCAGTGGGAGCCTGTACGGTCTTGTCGGTCTCCGAGGGTCGCGGGTTGCGGATGTGGGATGAGCAAGGCAGCAGGCCTATCGCTGTCACCCCCGGGCTGAGGCCAGATGGGCCAATGCCGGTCACCTTTGGGGCCAGAATAGCAGATTCCGGGCAACCCCGGGCCGAGCCTCCAACCAGCTTGGCCCGGCGTGGACACCCACCCGGGCCACAGAGATGACTGGGACAGGAGGCGTCTGTATGCCGGACTATCGAGTCCGTGACCACCCCATTCTGCCCACCGATGATGGGCCAACCCTCGAGTTCACCTGGAGAGGACGCAGCATGAC
>SKQX01000225.1 GCA_007118795.1 Thermoflexales bacterium
GGATCCCACCCCGGATGCTGGCCCAGCGTGCCGCTCAACCGGGCCGCCCAGGGCTCCAAGCCGGGCGTGTAGAAGGCGTCCGCTGTGCCCCGCACCTGGAAGAGGATCATGTTGAATCCGGCGCCCGCCGCGTTCGCCATCAGCGTCCTCACGTCAGCTTCGGTGCTGAAGTCCCAGCGGGTGACCCACAGCGCTCGCGCCTCCAAGACCTCCTCGACAATCTCTGCTCTCGCCAAGAGCGGCAGGAACACAGTGTGATCTGGGCTGTCCCTCAACTGGATCGGCGGAGCCGGGGTGGGCGAGGGAAACTCAGCCGGAGTGACCGGCGGCGGCTCAACCCTCCCGTCCGCGTACCCCTGCTCAAAGTACCAGGCCTCGTTCAGCCCTACCACCAGCGCAGCCGAGAGCGAGTCGTCGGGCCCAACCGAACGCTCGAGGTCGCGCGACCCGGCGGGACCGTCAGGATCCTGCGCATTCTCAAAGTATCTGGCCCCTTCGCGCCATGCCTCTATCCCAGGCTCCAGCGCATCCAGCTCGTCCGCCTCGGTTTGAGCAGCCCGCGGCCCCGCGGCGCTGCCGAGAAGGAGCTGGACGACAAGGACCAGTGTCACTGCCAGGAAAGGGCGACGGCCCATCCGCTTCATAGCTCCTCCTCCCGTTCCATGATCGCCTCCGCGTGAATAAGCAGGAGCTTGATCCGCTCGGGCGGCCTCTCCCTCATCTCCAGGTAGGCCCGCAGCAGCTCGCTGTCCGTCATCGCCTCGAACCTTACATCGCCCCGGTCCCCCTCGGACATCCGCTCGCTCTCACGGCCCGCGCAGCGGTTGCAAGCTGCGTCGGAGAAGGCTAACAGCCGCGTGCTCTCCATCGGTGTCGTTTACCTCCGTTGTAAGCCCCAGTGCTGACATTGTAAGGATGGGGCTGTCCTAAGCCTGCAACTGCCGCTTTCCATTGGGTTCCGGCTCTCGCCCACCAGGTCTCCAGACCGTCGAACTTCGACCCGGCGCATCCCGGATCTTTCCTATCCGACGATGGTCCGTCCCTTTGCTATGCAGGCGCCTATCGTGTCCCATCTCCGCTGCCACAGAGGCGGTCTTGTACCAGTCGGTCTGGATCTGTTGGGCACCCCCATCATCGTCAGACATCCCCCCGGCCCAGCCCTCTCTGCATCAGGTGAACCGGGCTCACGTGGACATCGTGGGAGACCGGTAAGCACTCTTCGTCCCTTCGTTAGTCCGGACTGCTTCTCGAACGCGTCTCGCTTCCGGCGGCGCGACCTTCCTGCCTTACCAAGTCCCGAATTCGGCGCAGGCTTCGCCGCCCGCGTGGCGGAAAGGCCACGAGACTTTACACATCCTCGGCACGCAGACTGCCAAAGAGCTGTCCGGGCAGGCCAGTTGAGTCCGGCGATTATAATGGAGCGACTTGATCCTGACAAGACTCCGTTGTCATCGTCTCCTTGCGCGTGCTTGATGGCGGCGTATAATCAAAGCGATGTCAAAGCTCACTAGGTTCAGCGTCCCGGAGATCGCTGCAGGGTTGAATCAGCCCTTCTCGGTGGCCCACGTCGCCTATGTGGACGATCTGATGGTGGGCGTCTACATCTGCGAGGGCGGGCTCCCCCAGCACAAGCACTTGGACGTCGATGAGCTCTTCTGGGTGTACGAAGGCGCCATGCATCTGGAGAGCGAGTACGGTGGTGTACACCTCGGGCCCGGGGATGTGACCGTGGTGCCGAAGGGGACTCAGCATCGGACCACGTCCGCCGGTGGCGCTACTGTGATCCTCCTCCGCTGCGGCTTCTTGCCGGACCGCAAGAACGGCAAGCGACGGCTATACGCAGTCGAGGAGCGGGGGCTCGCTCGGGTAAACCTGCCCGCCCGGGGGCAGGCGCTTGTGGCCCCTTTCTGCTTTGAGTCACTGACTCACGTCGAGGACTCGATCATCCAGATCGCCCGCGGAAGCGGACGTTGGCCCATGGAGCTCCCGGTGGCCCACGACCGCATGCTCTACGTGGTTGGTGGGGGGCTAACGGTGCGGACTGTGCGGGCCAGGTTGCGCTTGGAACCGGGAGACTTCACGGTGGTACCTCGTGGCAGTTTCTATCATCTCTATACCGCCGAGAACAGCCTGCTCGTCCGCTTGACGCGTACCGCTCCCTGATGGGCGGCGTGACCGAGGACTTTTCCGGTGGACTATGTCGCCGCTGGCGGCGACACGTTAGAGGACAGGGATCGGTCGAGCAGACCGGTGGCGCCCTTCGCTTCATCAACGCGAGCACATCCTCAAGCCAGTATACCAACGCTCAGATCGACGACTATCAGCGTCTGTCTCGCCGTCGCTTCCCGTGGCACCCTCCGTTGCAGTTGACCGTCCGGGCCCGTTTTTCCCACGAGGAGGGGTCCCTCTCCGGCACCGCCGGGTTCGGCTTCTGGAATGACCCTTTCCTGATGACCCAGCGTCGGATACCAGCGCCGCCTCGTGCCATCTGGTTCTTCTACAGCTCCGCGCCGTCTGACATCAAGCTCGACGTGAAAGCCCCGGGGCGCGGCTGGAAGGCCGCCACCATCGATGCCCTGCGACCCGCCGCCCTCCTGTTGGCGCCCTTGGCGGTGCCGGCGGCCCTGCTTATGAACGTCCCGTCTCTCTACCGGGTTCTCTGGCCTCCTGTTCAGCGGGCCCTTCACGTGCGGGAGTCGCTGGTAGCAGCTGCTATGACCGAGTGGCACACCTACCGCATCTGCTGGGGTGTTGAGCGGGCGACCTTCTCCGTGGATGGGGAGGGGGTGCTGGCCCACGCTCCGTCGCCCGGAGCCCCCCTGGGCTTCGTGATGTGGCTGGATAATCAGTATATGGTCGTCAAGCCGTGGGGGCGATTCCGTTGGGGACTGCTGGAGGAACCGTCCCGCCAGTGGATGGAGGTAGAACGGCTCGTCATTGAGACCGGTCTGTCCTGACGCCGGGACGAAGCGCAGCAACCCGCGAACTCCCGTCGTCTCCCGAGCGCGTCTGCCCGGTTCCCGACTGGTCACTGGCCGTCATCTAACGCCTATGTGCCCAGTCTCACTCCGACTTGCGGCTGCTCCACGCCACCGGCGACCAATGCACTGACCAGTTCACGCTCCTCCTCAGCGGATAGGCAAACGGCGACCGCCGGGCCTGAAGGTAGACCCGGCCGTCGCCCTGCTGCGGAGGGGAAACTATGCTTCTCCGAATACTGCGTCCAGCGTTTCGTCGGGCACGTCCCACGTCACGTCGTGCGGTGGGAGGGGCTCATACCTCATAAACTCCGGGACGCGGTCGTCGGCCGCGGTGAAGCCGGCCGCCCGGTTGAAGGCCAGCTCCTTGTCCAGAATCTCCTGACCGATGCGCGTCACGTCATCTCCGGTCCAGTCGGTCCCCAGCAGCCCGTTGCATTCCTCCACCAGACCCTCGAAGCCCTCGGCGATGTCGAGGATGGCGAAGGCGATGAACAGACAGTGGCCGCTCATGTCGATGAAGGCCGTCGTCTGCTGGAAGGCTCGCACTAGCTCTGCCTTGTCCACGTCGAACTGATCTACGTCGCCACCCACCGCCAGAATCTCGGGGGCGATGGTGTAGCCTGATGTATGGTCGGCTCCCATCGTGGAGATGGCGTATGTCATGCCAATGCCCTTGATGGCACGCGGCTCGTACGCCGGCATGCCCTGACCCTTCACGGTGGGCGAGCGCTCGTTGCCGAAGGCGTTCGCCGTGAAGTCCGTGCCCTGTCCCAGGATGTGGCCCAAGTGCGTGCCCTGGCGGATATCCTCGTCAAGCCACTTAATCGCCGTCTCACCGTCGCCAAACTCGGCTAGGCCCGAGTCCATCGCTACGCCGATAACGTTCCCGGCCTCGATGGTGTCAATCCCCAGGTCGTTGCATAACCAGATCAGCTTACCGATCGTGTCTAGATCGCCGATGCCGCAGTTGGCTCCCAGCGACCATGTGGACTCGTACTCTATACAGGAGACCATCTCCTCGCCATCTTCGTCGAACCAGGTGTTGGAGCACTGGATCACGCACCCTGGACTGCAGGCATGGTTGTACAACTCCTCACCCAATCGCTCCTGGTTCCCCTCGAAAATGGCCTCACCGGAGGTGGCTGCGGCCTTCTCGAAACGGCCCTCACGGAAGTTGCGGGTGGGATAGCCACCGGCCTCGTTCACAATATTAACCAGCACGGCCGTGCCGTAGGTGTTGAGACCTCCCTTCGGTTTAGTGATGTCGTGGCTGCGCAGGGCGTTTAGCATCTTCTTGCGCCCCTGGTCGAAGAGGTCCTTGTCGGCGATCTCTACCCCGGGCCCGTCGGTGTCGTCGACGATGATGAACTTGAGGCCCTTGCTGCCGGCCACGGCGCCCAGCCCCCCGCGCCCGGAGTAACGGCTGGGCCGGTTCTCCCTATCGTTGAAGCAGAGCCCCGCCATAGTCATCTTCTTCTCGCCCGCCACACCGATAGTCATCATCCCTGCCCGATCTCCGAAGCGTTCGAAGATCGATGGCGCCATTTCGTAGAGGCTTCTACCCGCGTATTCATCGGCCTCGAAGAACTCGGCCCCGTCCTTGGTGACCTGCAGCCCCCACCAACCCTCCTCCTTGGGGTGTCCCTCGACGACAACCGCCTTTATTCCCAACTTGGCGAGTTGCTGGCCCCATCCAGTCCCGGCGTTCGACTCCTTAATCGTGCCGGTGAGGGGAGACTTCCCTCCCACGGACACGCGGGCTGTCGTGGGGGCCACGCTGCCCGTCAGAAGCCCCGGTGCGAACACCAACTTGTTGTTCGGCCCCAATGGGTGGCAGGTGGGATCCACCTCGTCGTAGAGTATAGTCGACGTGAGGCCGCGACCTGCGAGGTGCTGATACTTCTCAGGCACTTCTTCGAAGGTGGCGGTACGATCTGTCATGTTGACACGTAGAATTTCGGCCACTGTGGATACCTCCCTCTTTACTATGCAATCCGACAAACAACAAAAGGAGGCCGCTTGAACGTGGCCCTTGGGCCAGGTCCAGGTCTGCCTCCTTTGCAATCATGGCGGGCGCAGGAATCGCTTCCTGAGCCTTATCGCTCATCGGTCCCTCTCGGGAACGCGATGAGTCGGAAGGTTATGGCACTGGTAATGTACAGGTTATCTCAATTCTACACGACATAGATGGCTGTGTCAACCGTCGGCGGTGCGATTCCCAGCCTGCATATACGCTACTCATCGGGTTCGGTATAAGCGTGGTGAATGCCCCGATCCTTCCTCTCGCGGAACGAATCCCTCAGCGTCTCGTCCAGGCTGGCCCCAAAGCGATACTGGAACGGCCACATGCTGCGGCGATGGGAGATGCCCACCCGGTCCCCATCGTGGAGCTCGACGTCCCGGTCCGTATCCACTCCCGGCATCGCAGCCAGGTTCCCGTTGATGAACGTGATCCCCTTCTCCTCCGGCGGGAGTTTCAGGTGCTCTAAAAGGTCGGTCACCGTGCTTCCCTCTCGCAGGCGGAGATGGAGCTGGCCGTAGCTGGCCTCCACCCTACGATCCTGCACCAAGTCCTGGTCTATCTCCTTCCCATAGCGGGAAACAGGTCCATATAACCAGACCTCGACGGTCATTCTATCGCTCATCGCGTGCTCCCTCTCGAAGAGATCATCTACCGTTCCACCATCATGGCGACTGTGACGCCGTCACCACCCTCCCTGTAGTGGGCTGCCCCAAATTCTCGGACCAACGGATGGTTCGCGAGAAAGTCGCGCACAGCTTGCCTCAACGTGCCCGTGCCTTTACCGTGGATGATCCGCGCTTCCGGCAGCCCGGCGCGCATAGCGCGATCCAGGTACCGATCCAGCTCCTTGAGGGATTCCTCTACGCGGCTCCCTCGGAGGTCGATGCTCCTGCCCGGAGACGGCGGCGTCTCCGTCCTGACCGACGGCCCTTCGGTAGCCGGCTCTGCCGGCTCTCCTTGCCGGCGCTCCAGGGCCGCCACGGCGACTTGAGTCCGCGCTCGCCCAACCTGAACCTCGGCTTCCCCTTCTGCGACTTTCAGCACCTCGCCCTCCGATTTCAAGGGCCGTACCCAGACTCTGTCACCCGGCTGGATTGCGCGCCTCTCTGTGACACTGGACCATTCATCTTTTCTCCCTGGCTCCCGCGCCGGCCGCGGCTCTGCCTTCGGCATCTCGGACTCGAGGGTTTCCAGCTCCTCCGCCACCGTCCTGACCGCGTCCACGGGCACCGCGGCCGCTCTCAAGCGGCTTCGCAGTTGGCGCATCTCTGTGCGGAGGGTCTCCAGCGACTCGGTGGCCTCCCGGCTTGCCTCCTCCAGGATCTGTCGCCGCTCGTCATCAATATCGGCCAGCCTGGTCTGGAGCTCCTCCAGTACCCGCTTCGCCTCGGCCCGTGCTGAGTCGGCTTCTTCTCGCGCCTGCGCCATCTCAATGCGCAGTCGATGAATGTCATCGAGCATATCCTGGGTACGCCGATCCTCCGCGGAGACCATCTCCCGTGCCTCCTCGACGATCCCCTGCGGCATATTCAGGCGTCGGGCGATGGTCAGTGCATTCGAACGTCCGGGCAACCCGATGCTCAGCCGGTAGGTGGGACTGAGCGATTCCGCATCGAACTCGACCGACCCGTTCCGCGTGCCCGGTGTGAGTTGCGCGTAGGTCTTCAGCTCAGGATAGTGCGTGGCGACAAACGTGGTCGATTGCCGCCTCCGGAAATGCTCGAGTAGTGCCCGGGCCAGTGCAGACCCCTCGGCAGGGTCGGTGCCCGCCCCCAGCTCATCCAACAGTACCAGACTGCGCTCATCGGCCTCATCCAGGAAGGAGATGATGTTCGTGATGTGCGCGGAAAAGGTGGAAAGGCTCTGCTCGATCGACTGTTCGTCGCCGATATCGGCGTATACACCGTCAAATGGCGAGAGCGCCGAGCCTGGCTCCACCGGAATGTGGAGGCCAGCTTGGGCCATCACGGTCAACAAGCCCACGGTCTTCAGGCTCACCGTCTTACCTCCGGTGTTGGGCCCGGTGATGACCAGCACGAAGGTCTCCTCATCAAGTTCTACGTCGATGGGGACCACCCCTTCGGGATCGAGCAGCGGATGGCGGGCCCCCAACAGGCGGATGGTCGATCCTGGGTGGGCATCTGTGCGGTCTGCGAAGGCCGCCAGCTCCGGTTCCGAAGCGTCCATCGCTTCAGCGTACTTCGCCTTTGCGAAGCTTGCGTCGAGCTGCCCTAACGCCTCCACCGTCTCCTCAATGACCAGTGCGTTCTGACCGATCTGGTGTGAGAGGGCGGCCAGGATACGCCGTACCTCTTCCTCCTCCTCAAGTTGCAGCTCGCGCCAATCGTTATTCAGATCGACCACGGACAGAGGTTCGATGAACAGCGTCACCCCCGAAGCCGATCGATCGTGTACCACCCCACGGATCTTCTCCTTGAACTGTGCCTTGAGAGGGATCACGTACCGGTTTTCCCTGCGTGTGATGATCGCCTCCTGCAGGTAAGGCGCGTTTTGGGAGGCGCTGATGATGTTCTGGAGCTTGGCCTGGATGCGGTCGTGCGCGATGCCCACCTCGCGACGGATGCGGCTCAGTGCGGGGGAGGCCTGGTCGCGAACAGCGCCCTGATCGTCGATACAGCGGTTGATCTCCTCGATAATCTTACCGCACGGCTGAATCCCATCTGCAACTCGGCATAGCTGGGGAAAGCTGTTCCTTAATCGGCTCAAGGTACGGTGGAGCCTTCGACCTGCAGCCAGGGTATCCCTCACGTCCAGCAGGTCACCCGGCGTCAGGATCCTCCCTCGCTGGGCATCCGCCGTCAGCGGGCGAACATCGTGCGCGCCCCCGACAGAGGTCCCTGGTCTGTCACGCAGGAGGGTCCGAGCTTCACTGGTGGCCGCCAATCGGCTCTGAATCTCCCCACAATCCGACGTCGGTCGCAGGGCCAGGACCATCTCCCGGCCTGCCGAGAAACTGGTGTGCGCCGAAAGGAGCTGGAGGATCTTCGGATACTCCAGCGTGGACAGATGTCTATCGTTCACGAGAGATCCAGATCGTAGATATAGATGGCCGGTGGTCGTCCGGCGAACCAGAAGGACTGTCCGCGGTAATGCAGTTCGATCACGCGTTTCAGCTCGGGGCGCAGAGAAGCCTCATCCTCAACAGGCCGTCCAGCTCGTCCGTACCCGATGGTGCTGAACAGCAGTGCGGCGACCAGGACGCCGACGGCCAAATAGATCACCGCACCCCCTACTCGGTCCATAGGCCCGAGGAGGGCCAGATGTGTCTCTTCGAACGAAGCCCGGAAGAGCAGTTCTAGGATAATCCACAGAACGCCCGCCAGCGCCGCGAACGAGAGCGCCAGTGCGGAGTAGTCAACTGGGCCTGGAGGAGCCCCGCCCAGGCCCACGGTCCCCAGGATGTTAAGGAAGCTCCGAGAATAGGGGGTGAGGACCGGATAGAAGCTCGCCGCCAGTCCCGTCGCAAGGTAGCCGGCCAGCCCCGTCAGGATCCCCCCCAGGATCGTCCGCATCGCGCCGAGGGCAGCGAAGCTTACCACGACGAAAAGCATAATCACATCGATCCCCGCCAGGTCGCGAGGTCCCAGGAAGTAATAGGACGCGATCCCCACGACTCCCAGAGTCTCGATCACGATAGCCGTGATCCACCGTCCCTCTGCTCTCCTATCTGGGGTGTTCTCGAATAGCGTCATCCTTCCCTCCGGCATCGCAGCTTCTGAGAGCCGACCGGTGTGTAGCTGTCACGGGCTGGTTGAGTGTGGAGTGGTCGGTCTTGTTGTGAAGCTCATCCATCGTCCCGCGCGTCGTCTACTATAGCACACCGCACGTCTGCAGCAAGTCCACGCCCTTGCCAGAGAGGAGCTGACACCAAAAAGGGACGGCCCGTCCTGATTGGACGACGGGCCGTCCCCGTTCTCGCGCCAAGGTCTTGCCAAATAACCTTCGCCCTACGCTGTGTTTCGGCTGTGACGGGAACCGACTAGCTGCTCGCCTGGCTTGCCTCCTTGCCCAGGCGCGCCGGGCTGACGGGCACTCTGGAGACACGGCTCGCCTCCCGCACCCCCAGTCGGGCCTGGCGCTCCGCAGCCGTCATCGTGTTTCGCATCAGCATCGCGTTCGTCATCGGCCCTGTGCCTCCCGGTACCGGCGTAATGGCGCTCGCGATCTCCTTGACGTTTTCGAAGTCTACGTCACCCACCCACTCTCCGTCCATCTCCGCGAAGCCGAAGTCCAGCACCGTTGCGCCTTCCTTCACCATGCCCGCGGTGATCAAGTGGGCCACGCCGGTCACACTGGCCAGGATGTCGGCCTCCTCCGTCATCGCGGACAGAGGCTTCGTGTGCAGATCGCAGACCGTCACGGTGGCCCAATGGCGCGTGAGCAGCAGCGATAGGGGCTTCCCGATCAAATTGCTGGCCCCGACGATCACCGCCCGCTGCCCATCCACCGTGATGTTGTAGCGCTTCAGCAGCTCCAGTCCGCCCAGGGGCGTCGCCGGGACGAAGTACGGACCCACGTTCTGCGGCTGATCGACGAAGGCCGCGCGCGCCAGGCGTCCGGCGTTCAACGGATGGGCCCCATCGATGTCTTTTCCGGGATCCAGAGCCTCGATGACGACCTCCGACCGGATGCTCTCAGGCAACGGCTGCTGGATGATAACACCGTTGACGGTATCATCTCCGTTCAGGTTGCGGATCAACCGCACCATCTCCTCCTCCGTCACGTCGGCGGAGCGCGTGTGGGCGACAAAGGTGATGCCGACCTTGTTGCACGTGCGCTCAATCATTCCGCCATAGCTGACTGAAGCGGGGTCGTCGCCGGCGCGAACCAACGCCAGTGTTGGCGGGGCACCGTACTCGTCTTGATATGACTCGACTTCCTGTGCGATCTCGTTCAGAATCATCTTCGACACTTGTCGACCGTCCAGAATCCTGGCGCTCATCTCAACCCTCCCTTTAAGTATTCTGCGCACCCGTTAATGCTCTCGCGTGTGCTTGCTTGTTCGTGTTTCTTCATTCGATGGTATCCTATCACACTGGTGCAGCCTTGTCATCGGCTGAAGTATCCATCTTCCTCTCGTGTCTTGTCCCTGCGAGAAAAGCGCGGGTTGTCCGGCTCAGCCCTGGGCATTCCATCTAGCGGGCATTAGTCACTGGTCTCAGCGTCTTATACGTCATGTCGCGGAGACACAAGCTACCAGTCATGAGCAGTTTGGTCGCAAGGTGCATAGGCCAGATAGGTTTGCAGATCCATCCTCAGGATGATATAATCTTGAACATCGTACTCTAGTGAGGACCGAGATGATCGGACAACCAATACGCGTCCTGTTGGCCGACGACCATGCTGTCGTCCGTCAGGGTACCCGAGAACTGCTGGACCGCGAGAAGGACGTCAATGTCATTGCCGAGGCCAGCGATGGGCGGGAAGCCGTGCAGCTGGCCATCCGGGAACGCCCCGATGTGGTCGTGATGGACTTCGCCATGCCGGAGCTCAACGGCATTGAGGCGACAAGACAGATCAAGGCGGTTGCTCCCGGTATCGCAGTGCTCGTGTTGACTGCCTACGATAGCCATCAGTACATCTTCGCTTTCTTGGAGGCAGGAGCAGCCGGCTATTTGCTCAAGGACGTCCAGGTGGATGAGTTGGTGCAGGCTATTCGCGCGGTCCACGCCGGAGAGTCCATCCTCCATCCGGCCATTGCCCGCAAGGTCGTCGATCGCTTCGCCCAGCCCCAGGAAGACCTGTATACTATCCACGCCACCTTGGATGCCCTCACTGAGCGGGAGCTCGAGGTGATCAAACTGGCTGCCAAAGGGATGTCCAACCGCGAGATTGCGCAAGAGCTGACCATCAGCGTTCGCACGGTTCAGACTCATCTCACGAACGTGTTCAACAAGATGGGCGTGGGCTCTCGCACGGAGGCGGTAGTCCACGCACTCCGGAAGGGGTGGATTACCCTCGAGGACACCCTGTGACCGACTCGTGCCCGGGAGTGCGGGCGAGATCTTCCGCGCCGAGCGCGGCAGCGTCGCTATCAAAGCGCGCCTTGCGCCCTGACTCTTGGCTTTCCACCGCCGGTTTGCCGGAGATCCTCCGCCGGATAGCATGCTGATCGCCTGCAGGAGTTCTCCAACGTCATCAGGCTGTGCTTGTGGTTTCCGATGGAGTCAGGTTCCACAGGGTCTGCACTGAAGGACTGTTTCACGATGGTGTTTTGCGATGTCAAGTGCCCCGGTGTCCGGTTTTTGGCAAGGCTCTCGCTAGCCGAGTCTATCCTGAGAGCGATGACCGTCCGGCTGAGCCGGCGCGTCGTGTCGGGGGGGAGGTCGACAAGTTATGCTGAATAGCCCAGCTCAAGCGAACAACCGTCGTTCGGTGGGCGACGCCGCGTCCCGTCTGGAGACCATCCACGAGGTCACCACCACCCTGACCCAGTCGTTCAATCTGGAGCAGACCCTCGACGACATCCTCGACAAGATCCTGGAGGTCCTCGGGCTTGGGGCCGGTGCGATCTACCTTCTGAATGACGAGGCCCAGGGGCTGACGCTGGTGGCCCATCGGGACCTTCCTTCCGAGGTGACCGCAGAACCCGATGGACTGGCGTCCTCTCGTATTCTCGCGCGCCATGACGAGCTCCAATGCAAGCTGGCGGGGCCCCTGCGCGCCAGGGGCGAGATCAACGGATTGCTGGTTGTGGGCGATCGGCGGGCCTGTCCGATACTACGCCAGGACGAGGAGCTGCTTGACACGGTCTGCAACACCATGGGTGTCTTCGTGGAGAACGTGCGGCTCTACCAGGAGCAGGCTCGCCAGCTGGAGATCGAACGTTCGGTCATCCAGGTGACGGAACAGGTCACCTCGGAGCTGGAGCTCGAACGCGTCCTCCCGAAGGTGATGGAGATCGCAGCGGATCTCGCTGACGCGGACGGTGGCGTGATGGCGCTACTGGACGAGGAGCGAAACACCATCCGCTATCCCTACGTCCATCATCTCCCACCTGAGTTGGTGGATGTGACGGTCTCAGCAGGCGAGGGGCTGTCGGGACAGGTCATAGCCACCGGTGAGCCCATCATCATCGACAACTATGCGGACTACCGCCATGCCGTGCCGGCTTTTGTCCAGGCGGGGCTCACCAGCGTCGCGACCGTGCCTGTGGTAAAAGGGGATAGGATCTTCGGCGCGCTGAGCGTTCTCAGCATCAGCCAGGCTAAGGCTTTCTCGGAGCGCGAGATAGCGATTCTCACGGCCATCGGACGCCAGGCGGGCATCGCCGTTGAGAACGCGTATCTCTACGAGAACATGCGCTTCTACGCCCGACAGATCACGCAGGCTCAGGAGAATGAGCGCCGGCGTATCGCCCGGGAGCTCCACGACGATACGATCCAGTCGCTCGTGGGGTTGTCCCGGCACCTGGAGGCCCTCACCGCTTCTGATGATCTGCTGTCTCCCCAGGCTTCTGGGCGGGTTCGCGAGCTCCAGAGGGCCACCAGACAGATGATCGAGCGGATGCGCCGCTTCAGCCAGGATCTGCGGCCCTCCATCCTCGACGACCTCGGCCTTCTGCCTACGCTCGAAGAGCTGGTCAGTGACCTGGATCGACAGCCGGGGATGCGCGCGGAGCTTCGATTGAAGGGCGAGGAGAGAAGGCTGTCATCGGAGATGGAGCTGACCTTGTTCCGCATCGCTCAAGAGGCGCTGAGCAACATCAGAAAGCACGCTGATGCCAGCCAGGTCATCATCACAGTGGAAATGGGTGACAGCAGAGTGCGGGTCACGGTGCAGGATGACGGGACAGGCTTCGAACCGCCGTCGCTGACGGACCATCGCGCGACGGGGGGTAAGTTGGGACTCATTGGGATGCACGAACGGGCTCGCTTGCTGGGGGGATCCTTGATGGTGGACTCCGAACCAGGCAGGGGGACTCGTGTGATGGTCAGTGTGCCCGCCTAGAGGCAGAAGGAGAACGAAAGATGAGCATTGAGGAGATCATCGAAGCCAAGATAAAGCCGCGCCTTATCGAAGCGTTCGGAAGGCAAACGGCTAACGCCCTGGTCACCGAGGCGACCCTGGCCTACGTCAGCACCGATGGCAGCGAAGGAGAGAGAGTTGCAGCTTTCATCGACGCCATTCGCTTCGACGAGCGTGTGGTCAATGAATGGGGAGAGGAATTAGCAGCCGTGGAGGCAGACGAGTGGTTCAGTGTGCTGCGACCATACCTGGAGTCGGAAGAGGAGGCCGAGTCAGCTCGGATCCTGGATGGTCGCGCCATGGCGGAGGAGGTACGGGAGGAGGTCGTCGCCGCTGTGGGTGAGTTTGAGGAGAAGTACGGCTTTGCGCCTACCATCGCGGTGGTCCGGGCCGGGGACGATCCAGCCTCGGTGAGCTATGGCAAGATGATCAAACGGTCCTTCGAGGACGCCGGGATGGACTACGTGCTCCACGAGTTGCCCGGAACTACCGACCAGGATCAGATCATCGATGTGGTCACTCAACTGAATGCCCAGAGTAGCATCAACGGTATCATGGTGCAGGAACCGCTCCCGCGGGGGATCGACGATATCGCTATCAAGGCTGCCATCAGACCTGAAAAGGACGCCGATGGTGTGAACCCCATCAACGCGGGACGGTTGGCTCAGGCAGATCCTGTGGGCCGCCAAGGAGCCGTCAAGGAGTACCTGGTGCCCGCCACGCCGCTGGGCGGTCTGGAGATGTTGAAGCGGGCCGGGATCACTATCGACGGAGCGCACGCTGTGGTCGTTGGACGTTCCAACATCGTCGGGCGCCCCATGTCCTTCCTGCTGATGCAGCATCACGCCACGGTCAGTATGTGTCACTCCCACACCCGGCCCTTGGGGGCGGTCACCAGGGGGGCAGATATTCTCTGCGTCGCCGTCGGGGTGCCGGAGCTCATCAAGGCGGATATGGTGAAGCCCGGTGCCGTGGTCATCGACTTTGGCTTCAACAGGAAGGGGGACAAGTGGGTCGGTGACGTCGCCTTCGACGAGGTGAAGAAAGTGGCGGGCGCCATCACCCCGGTGCCTGGTGGGACCGGTTCCATGACGAATGTGATGCTAATGAGGAATGTGCTCGAGGCCGCCGAGCGGCAGGTGCAGCGACGTAGGAAGTGAACCGCGCCGGGGAACAGATCGTCTGCTGGTTCGGCTGTCGGCACACGAACCGCAGGTCGTGACCCTGTTCAGTTGCTCGGTCTCCCCGCTATGCTATCATGAAAGATGATCGCTTTCGCATCGTGCGAACTGAGGCGAGGGCGTAATGTCCTCGCCTCAATACCTGTGAGGCTGTAGTGGCGCTCGGATGGAGCCGATGCGTATTTTGCTGGTCGATGATCATCTGCTTTTCCGCAAGGGGCTGACCCGACTCCTGGACGTGCAGTCCGATTTCCACGTGGTGGGAGAGGCTCCCGACGGCCTTGTGGCTCTTGAGCGTGTTCGGGAACTCCGCCCGGACCTTGTTCTAATGGACATCAGCATGCCCAACTGCGACGGCTTGGAGGCTACGCGTCGCATCAAGGCCCAAATGCCGGAGGTGAAGGTGGTCATGCTCACTGTCTCCGACGACGAGCACGATCTGGTCGCTGCCGTCAAGTACGGCGCCGACGGCTATCTGCTCAAGGACATCCAGCCAGAGGACCTTTTTCAGCAGCTGCGTCGTGTCGAGGAGGGGGAGGCTCCTCTGTCACGGGGTATGACCGGCAAGCTGTTCAGCCAACTGGCGCTGCGAAGCCGACCCGTCGCGGAGCCGGCGGCAGCGAAGGTGCTGTCCGAGCGGGAGTGTGAGGTGTTGGCCCTGGTGGTGGAGGGCTTCACCAATCGCAGAATAGGGGACGAGCTCGGCATCACCCGCAACACCGTGAAGAACCACCTCCGCAGCATCTATGCCAAGCTGGGTGTTGATAATCGTACCCAGGCAGCCGCCCAGGCCGTCCGCTCAGGGCTCGTCTACCTTCCAGAGCGATTCGACTGACGCGTGATCAGCCGATGCCTGAGTCTTGCGCCTGCCCTTGCCGCGCCACTTTCGGATCGCTGGGAGACCAGCGGTGCCCCCGCGAGAACAAGGTATCGGCTCCTCCGCTCGCCAGTCGTCCCGCTTTCGACAGGACTTTGGAGTTAGCCCAAGCGGGCTATCTTTCGCCGCCGGATGACCCAATCGTGCTATAGACGAAAACGAGGAATCGACGTATAATACCATCGGGACCGACTGACCGGGAGTCAGTACAGAAAGAGAGCTATGCGTACGCGACGCGTGTTCATCCTCGCCAGCCAACCGCTGTTTGCCCAAGGGGTCGAGAGCCTCCTTTCGGGGCGATCAGACATCAGCGTGGTGGGAACGGCGCTCATAACCCCCGAGGTATTCAACCGGGTGTCCGAAGCGGAGCCTGACGTGATCATCATTGAGGCTGAAACTGCTGATGAACAGAGGCACCTCGTGACTGAGATTCTCGCGTGCTCTTCCGATGCCAAGATCATTGGGCTTACCCCGGACGACAATCGCATCACCATATTCTACCAACAGATGAAGGAGAGCCGTCGGGTGAGCGATCTGTTGGAGGAGGTCATTGAGCCTCTGGCATGGCAGGCGTCTCGACCTTCGGACTTGAAACTCTTCGTTCTTCATCATGGATACTACGGCGAACGGATCTTGAAACACGTTCGCCGTTTCGCCCCCACCACCTGGATCGTCAATGCTTGGCGGACCCCATCTGAACTCCCGGCTGTGGTCGATGCTCCCACAACGTTCCTTCCCCTGGATCTGCCGTTCGCCCATCTGGTGCTCTCTGTGGGTCAGGCCCCTGGGGTGGCTCAGCTCGTGCCTGCTGTCGTTCAGCGGACTCAGGCCTGTGCCGTGATCGTGCCCGCCGACAATGCAGCCTGGCTTCCTGATGGCCTGGCGCAGCAGCTGCGGTCTGAGCTGGCTAAGGTCGACGTGACGGCCGTCTTCCCCAAGCCTTTCTGCTCGCTGACGCGGGAGAGCTATAATGTGCGGGAGTATCGGATGCCCTATCACGATCCCTGGATTTCGGAATTTGCCCGCTACTTCGGCAGACCCCGCCTCAGGATCACCTGTGAGGGGGGAAGGATAAGCGATATCGAGGTGAAGCGGGACACCGCCTGTGGGTCTGCGCGGGCTGTGGCCCGGGAGCTGATGGGAGAGGCTTTGACGAGTGCTGTGCAGCATTCGGGTCTCTTCCACCATCACTCGCCCTGCTCGGCTGCCATGCGTACGGACCCGAGTCTTGGGGAGCCCTTGATTCAGGTGGCCGGGGGCTTGATGCGTCAGGCTGTGGAAAGCGCCCTCCAAACGGGCTCGTCACAAGAACGGTCCTTGATTTCCGAGGGTCAGGGAGTCAACTCAGGCTAGCACCCGGTTCGCCCGGGTTTAGTGTTTTCTACTCGTCACCGACTTAGTATCCAAGGAGGGCAGCATGCCAGTCAAGAAAGTCACCCCAGTTCCCAGCGACATCGAGATCGCTCACGCAGCTGAGCTGATTCCGATCCGCGACATGGCCGGGATGATCGACCTCGTGGAGGACGATCTGGACCTCTACGGCAAATACAAGGCTAAGGTCCATCTGGACGTCATCGAGAAGTTCGCTGGTCGGCCCCAGGGTAAGTACATCGATGTGACAGCCATCACCCCCACTCCTCTAGGCGAGGGCAAGACCACCACCACCGTCGGTCTGACTCAGGCCATGGGTAGCGAGCTGGGCAAGAACGTGATCTGCTGCATCCGACAGCCGAGTATGGGCCCCACCTTCAATATCAAGGGGGGCGCGGCCGGCGGCGGCTATAGCCAGGTCATCCCGATGGAGGATTTCAACCTCCATCTGACTGGCGATATCCACGCCATCACCGTTGCCCACAACTTGGTGGCTGCGGCACTGGATACGCGCATGTATCACGAGAGCCGGCAGTCCGATGAGGCCCTGAAGCGGCGTGGCTTGGACCGGCGCCTGGACATCGATCCCGAGAGCATTACGTGGAACCGCGTCGTCGATGTCTGTGACAGAACGTTGCGTGAGATCAGTGTGGGCTTGAACGATGCTGAACGGAGCGAGTATTTCCCGCGCCAGACCGGTTACGATATCACGGTCGCCAGCGAGCTGATGGCCATCCTGGCCCTGGCTACCGGCCTGAAGGACCTGAGGGAGCGGGTTGGGAAGGCCGTCGTCGGGCTCGATACCAGCGGCAACCCGGTTAACCTCGAGGACTTGGGGGTTGCTGGTGCTGTGACCATTCTCCTGCGGGATGCACTGATGCCCAACCTCATGCAGACCCTGGAGGGCCAGCCGGCCTTCGTCCACGCCGGCCCCTTCGCCAACATCGCCCACGGCAATTCGTCCATCATCGCGGATCAGATCGCCGTCAAGCTAGCCGACTATGTAGTGACCGAGAGTGGATTCGGTGCCGATATAGGTATGGAGAAGTTCTTCAATATCAAGTGCCGCTACTCGGGCCTGATCCCGGATACCGTCGTCCTCGTGGCCACCATTCGTGCCCTCAAGATGCACGGCGGCGGTCCCACCGTGAAGCCGGGTGCCCCCTTGGACAAGGCTTACACGGAGGAGAACCTCGAGTTGCTCGAGGAGGGTCTGGTTAACCTGGGCGTGCATATCCGGAACGCGAAGAAGTTTGGCATCCCTGTGGTCGTCGCTGTGAATCGCTTCACAGAGGACACCGACGCCGAGGTCGCCATGGTGCGTGAGTATGCCCTGCAGGCGGGAGCCTTCGACGCGGCGCCCACCGAGCACTGGACCTACGGTGGCGAGGGGGCGGTCGAGCTGGCCGAGGCCGTCGTCGGGGCTTGCGAGCAGCCCAGCGACTTCGAGTTCCTCTATCCGCTCGACTGGTCGATCAAAGAGAAGATCGAGCATATCGCCAAGGAGATCTACAGCGCGGCAGACGTCACATATACGGACAAGGCCGAGCAGCAGATTGCCAACTACGAGAAGTCTGGCTTCGGCAACTTACCTATCTGCATGGCCAAGACGCATCTCAGCGTCAGCCACGACCCAGATCTCAAGGGAGCTCCGAGTGGATTCACGCTCCCCGTTCGGGAGGTCCGTGCCAGTGTCGGCGCTGGCTTCATCTACCCGCTGATCGGTACGATGAGCACCATGCCCGGTCTGGCCACCCGCCCGGCCTTCATGGAGATGGACCTCGATCTGGAGACGGGAAAGGTCATCGGCCTATCGTAGGTCGCTAAGCAGAGCAGGGTGGAAGGACTCCAACCCGGTGGACTGGTGGTTCGTCTTGCACTGACCACCGGTCTACCGGCGCGGGGGTTAGGGGTGGGGTGAGGTTGAGGTGGCCAAGCGGTTGAACGTTGGAAAGAAGGTGGGAAGGTTGGGAAGTTGGAAGGTTGGAGCATTCAAACCTGCAAACCTTCAAACTTTCGAACTTTGAAACCGTTAGACGTACCGACGTTGAAGCGCTAAGCCGCGTGCGCACAAGTGTGGCATCTTGGGGACAATGAGAGGGAGGCTTAGACATGGAAAAGCTGATTCTTGATGTACCATCTCTCTGGGCAGACCATCACGTGCTGGAAGTTCGTGAGACGCTGGTCAACCTGGAGGGAGTGGAAGACGTGTATGCGAGCTCGGCTTGGAGTCAGGTGATGGTCACCATCGACTCAGATAAGGTCGAGGTCGCTGCTATCGAATCCACCTTGGCGGAGGCTGGCTATCCGGTGGGGGAGGGCGGTGTCCCCGTCTTCGTCGAGCCCACTGAGATCCGCCGCGACCCGCACTGGGAGACCTTGGGGGTGCGGTTGGCCGGCACGAGCGAGATCGACCGTGAGATGGCGGGTGAGTTCCGCCGATATTAGGCTCACACTGGGTCTACGGAAGGAGAACTGAGAACATGGCGAAACGAAGAGAGTTTGCGCCGGAAGAAGCGAGTCGCGATCAAGCCGCAGTGGAGCTTCTGCAGCGAGCGTGCGACATGGAAGCGGAGACGGCCTTTTTGCGCGCGGAGTCGGTTAGGGCCTGCAACA
>SKQX01000031.1 GCA_007118795.1 Thermoflexales bacterium
CACCGAGTGTCAGCTGGAACGATGGGGCCAGCTGTACTGCCCCCTTTTTACCGCGATTCGCCTCGAGCCGCCAGTCGGTGGGCCGAGGCGGTTACCTGCCGTGCCCTTCAAGACGCCAGCCCCTGTTCGTAGTGAGCCACGCAGCGCAGCGGAGTGGCGCCCCCGCCTCGGCCTGCAAGACCCCAGCACCTGTTCGTAGTCAGCCACGCAGCGCAGCGGAGTGGCGCCCCCCCGCGCCCTGCAAGACCCCAGCCCTTGTTCGTAGTCAGCCACGCAGCGCAGCGGAGTGGCGTCCACCCTCGCTTCCCATACCCTCTGCTCCCTTGTCTGAGCGGGAAACCCCTACAATCAACTTGACAAATACGTCCATCTGCGATATGCTATTCGCTGCACCTTAACAACGTCACCATATCTTCTCGGGCCGTCCCGCGTCGCATCCGCCCGCGCCTGCCGCGCTCCATCCCAGCGACCGAACTATTGTTCCTCACAAAATAGAGAGTATCATCCCAGAAACAATATCGCTGGGCACCACGCCCCACTTAGGCCCATTTTTCGGCCTCTTTGTGGGATCACCGCTGCCAAAACCGCGCAAAATCCGCTACGGCGCCCCACTGGGTTATCGGGGTATGACCATTGTTTCCGAGATCCTGTCTGCCTACTTCTGCCGGTGGCCGCCATGCCCCTTCGCCGCCGGTCCCCCGAGGGGCGGTGGCCAACGACTTCACGTCGTCCTGGTGCCTGCGTTCTGTTCGTCTTCCGTCGACAGAGGTTTCGCTCGCAGCGGCACCTATAAGCTTGGCCCAGCTTAGCCGAGAACCGCTGGGCCAATGACGGGCGAACATCGACACCCTGCCCTAGTACTATAACCGCATTTGTCATTCTGAGGAGCGGAGCGACGAAGAATCTCACGCATGCTGATCAAAACGGTTCCCACGCGGGCACTCCTCGGCAGTCAAGGAAGCTCTGTTTGCCGATGTGCGGTTGTAGTACTAGGCTTACCCAAGGCGATAGTCGGCGCAACACGCGCGTGCAAGGCCGTTGCACCTCCGCTCCCCTGCACCGCCGCTCCCCTGCACTTCCCCCCCCAGCCTCCGCCGGTTCCATGCGCGGCGAAGATGGAGAGCGCGCGCCGCCGCGGGTCACCGACCCGCTATGAGCTAGGGGGCCGGGCCCCGGCGGCGCTGGCGGGGTGTTCGGGAGGGGGCACCAGAACCGTCAGGGCTGCCAGCAGGAGGGGGATCACCATCTCGATCCGGAGCGCCAGGTTGTAACCGCCCCACCTATCGAAGGCCAGAGCCAAGGGAAGGGGGCCGAGGGCGGAGCTCACCCGGCTGACCGTCGCGCCCAGACCGGAGATGCTGCCCAGGTGGAGCCGTCCGAAGTAGTCGGCCCAGATCATGCTGCTGGCGGTGCCGATGGTCCCGCTGCTGACACCCATGGCGATGCCGTAGGCGAAGGCCAGGGGCGCGCCCTCCATGACCTGGGCGAGGCCCATGGCGCTGGACATGGCCACCAGTCCGGTGGTTAGGAGAAGACGCACGGGAACACGGTCTGCCAGGTAGCCGCTGCCCAGTTGCACCGCCGCCGTGGTGACAGAGATGGGCAGGTAGACGGCGGCGGCCAGATGAGGGGCGAGACCGCGGGACCGGAAGATGCTGACCATGTGGAAGTAGAGGCCGGTGCCGAACATGGCCGTGGCGGCCAGGGAGCCAGCAGTTACCCAGAACGCCACGGTCCGGACAGCCTCCGCCCGAGTCCAGTTGGTCTCAAGGGGCTGGCTTATCGCGCTGGATGCGGTGGCTGTCCACCCCCCATCGGGCTCCAGGCCGTGATCCTCCGGCCGATCGCGGAAGAGGAGCAGCCCCACAGGGAGCATGACGAAGAGCTCCATAGCTCCGAGGATGGCGTAGGTCGCCCGCCAGTCGACGGCCTGGACCAAAACGTGGACAAGATTGGGGAAAGCGCCCATCGCGAGCAGGGAGTAGCCCACGCCGGAGAGCCCGATAGTCGTGCCGCGGCGGGCGATCCACCATTGGTTGATGACGTTGTTCGATACGAGCATCAGGGCGCTGGCGCCCAGCATCCGCAGCAGGACGTAGCCCACACCCAACATGAGGGCATTCTGGACGAGGGCCATGTAGAGGCACGAGACGCCCAGGAGCCCGGTGATGATGGTGACCATCTTCCGGTAGCCGTGTCGGTCGATCCGCTCGCCCCAGAAGGTGAGGCTGAGGCCGGCCACGATGGTGGCGACGGTGAAGAGGGTGCTGGTCAGGGAACGGCTGATGCCCAGATCCTGGATGAACGCGTCGGTGAAGATGGAGAGAACCGGGCTCTGGCCGGGCTGGGTCATGATCATGCCGGCGGTGCCAGCCGCCAGGATGACCCAGCCGTAGTAGAACGGTGTCCGATGGACTAAGGAGGATTCGGGCGAGTTTTCCATTCAGCGATCCCTGTGACGTCGTATCAGGAAGGCGGACACGCAGCCGTCGACTCTTCTCGTCGTTAAACTGACCGTCATTTGGCAGAATCTTACAAGAGTCCAGAGCGGCGCTGCTGGACGCTGGTCGCGGCTGGCCGGTCTCTCGACCCCAGGGTCGCGCATCTTGAGCGCCGAGATGATGGACCCGCGCGAAGCGGGAAGATGGTGCCAGAGGCTCCAGGTCATAGCAGGGTCAGGCAGCGGAAGGGCAAGGGATGGTCCCATGGGTATAGAAGGTCGCGCCAGGGGCCCACAGCGCTCCAGGAGGTCTTGGCAGCGCATCGTCGCGTCCGACTCACTCGCTCACGGCGTTGGGTAGGGGCCCTTCGGTATCGTGGAAGCTGGCGAAGTGTTCGGCCTCCGCATCCTGTCGGTAGTGGGCGCCCCGGGATTGGCGGTTGTGCCAGGCGGCGTTGGTGACGATCCAGGCGGTCTGGGCCATACTGCGCAGGCCGATGAGGTTGTCGTCGAGCCGAGTGGCGCGGTAGAAGTTGTCGATGACGCCCCAGAGATGGTCCAGCTCGGTGAGGGCCCGGGCGAGGCGGTGGGTGTTACGCGCCAGCCCCACGTAGAGCCACATGACGTTCTGGATGGCTCGCTTGTCGCGGGTCAGTAGGACGGGGTCGGCCACACCGTGGATACTGGCCGGCTCCCAGGGGGGGATGGTGTCCGCATCGACGGGGCGGAGGTCGGAGCGGGACGCGATATCGCCGCCGGCGCGCTGTCCCCACAGCAGGCCCTCGAGAAGGGATGTGCTGGCCAGGCGGTTGGCGCCGTGGATCCCGGTGCAGCTGACCTCGCCCACGGCATAGAGCCCGCGCAGGGTGGTGCGGCCGGCAGCATCAGCGTGGACACCGCCGCAGAAGTAATGCGCGGCCGGGACGACGGGAATGGGCTCCTGGGTGATGTCGATCCCGGCGTTAAGGCAGGTCTGGTAGATGGTGGGAAAGCGCTCACGGATCTGGGCCGCGTCCATCTGAGAGGCCAGATCCAGGAGGACGTAGGGGTAGCGGTGAGTCAGCATCTCGTGATGGATGGCGCGGGCCACGATGTCTCGGGGGGCTAGATCGCCCCATTGGGGGGCGTAAGCATCCATAAAGTGGCGGCCGTCGGGTGTGACCAGCCGGCCGCCCTCGCCGCGCACGGTCTCCGAGATGAGGAAGTTGTCGGCCCCGGGGACGGCCAGCGTGGTGGGATGGAATTGGACGAACTCGGCGTTGATGACCCGCGCGCCGGCGCGGTAGGCCATGGCCAATCCGTCCCCCCGGGCGCCCGGGGGATTGCTGGTGTGCCGGTAGATCTGTCCGATGCCGCCGGTGGCCAGCACGGTAGCCGGCGCCAGCACCCGGTGGACCTCGCCGGTCTCGCGATGGAGGACGTAGGCGCCGTGGCACGTGATAGGGCTGTAGATGGCGTGCAGATCCTGGCTGTGGTGGGACGACGTGATCAGGTCCACGGCCGTCATGCCGGTCTCCAGCGTCACGTTGGGCAGCTCCTGGAGACGCTGGATCAGGGCAGCCTCGACGGCCTGGCCGGTGGCATCGCCCACGTGGAGGACGCGGGAGACGGTGTGACCGCCCTCGCGAGTGTACGAGAGCGTTCCGTCGGCCCGCCGGTCGAAGCCCACGGCGAGCTCGTCGGTGAGGAGCCGCTTGACCAGAGGCGGACCCTCCTCCGCCAGGACCCGGACGACGGGGGGCAGGCTCAGCCCGGCGCCGGCCGCTAGGATGTCGTCCACCAGCAGGTCGACGTCGTCATCGGGCCCTCGGGCGGCGATGCCGCCCTGGGCGTAGCGGGTGTTCGATTCCTCCGGATCCCAGGCGCGGGTGATGACGGTGACGGTCCGCTCTGGATCGCGAGCCAGGCGCAGCGCGGCCGCTGCTCCGGCGATGCCCGAGCCTATGACCAGAACGTCAGTCTCGGTGCACATAACCACGTCCTTGGGGTGCCGTCGCAATCACAGGGCCAGCATCCTCTCCAGGGCCACGGCCGCCCACTGGGCGGTCTCGGGGGCGACGGTGATCTCATTGCGCACCTCACCGTGGGCCAGGTCGTCCAGCAGCGCCGCCAGATTGTCCTCAGTGGTCTGGGTCATCGTGACGCAGTAGGGAGGGACGTCGGACAGCGAGAAGATCGTCTGGTCGGGATGGTCGTGCTGGAGGCGACGGACCAGACGGGTCTCGGTGCCGATGGCCCAGACGGTGCCCGGGGGGGCAGCCTGGACCTCCCGGATGATGTGGGCCGTCGAGCCGACATCGTCGGCCAGGGCCACGACCGCGGCGGTGCATTCGGGGTGGACGATGACCCGGACGCCGGGCAGACGCTCGCGGACGGCGTGGACGTGTTGAGGCCGGAAGCGCCGGTGGACGTTGCAGGCGCCCGGCCACAGAAGGACCCTGGCTGAGCGCAGCCGGTCCGCCGACGGGGGATGCCGCGGATCCCAGACCAGGATGTCGGCGGGCGGAATATCGGCGGCGATGGCGGTGTTGTGCCCCAGGTGTTGGTCGGGGAAGAAGAAGACGCGCGGCCTCCGTTTCAGAGCCCAGGCCATCGCCTCGGCGGCGTTCCCGGAGGTGCAGGTGATGCCCCCGTGCCGTCCGCAGAAGGCCTTGAGCGCGGCCGAGGAGTTGACGTAGGTGATGGGGGTGAACTCGGCCTCGACGGCGCCAAAGGTCTGGTCGAGCGCGTGCCAGGCAGCCTCAACGGAGTCCGGCGTGGCCGTATCGGCGAGATAGCAGCCGGCCTCGGGGTCCGGCATGAGCACGCGCTGCCCCGGCTTCGCCAGGATAGCGGCGCCCTCGGCCATAAAGTGCACGCCGCAGAAGACGATGAACTCGGCGTCGGTGTCGGCGGCCTGGCGCGCCAACTGGAGCGAGTCCCCGCGGAAATCGGCGTGCTCGATGATCTCGTCCTGCTGGTAGTGGTGGGCCAGGATGACCAGCCGCTGGCCCAGGGCCGCGCGGGCCGTCCCGATGCGCCGGGCCGGATCCCCCACCCGGCCGGGCCCGGCCGCGGGGGTGACGTCCATGCTCAGGTCGAGGGCCCGGACCGAGTGCGTCAGGGCCCCGACGGAGATGTAGTCGACGCCGGTGGCGGCTATGTCGGCCACGGTATCGAGGGTCACGTTGCCCGAGGCCTCGAGGTCGACTCGCCCGGCCGTGATCCGCACGGCCTGGCGCATAGTGTCGAGGCTCATATTGTCGAGCATGATGCGGTCCAGGGGCGGCTCGATCTCCAGGGCCTCCCGCAGCTGGTCGAGGGTGTCCACCTCGACCTCGATGGGCAGCTCGGGGTGGGCAACGCGGGCCCGGGTCACAGCCGGGGTGATGCCGCCGGCGCCGACGATATGGTTGTCCTTGATCAGCACCATGTCGAAGAGGGCCATGCGGTGGTTCTCCCCGCCGCCCATGCGGACGGCGTACTTGTCGAGCATCCGGTGGCCGGGTACGGTCTTGCGAGTGTCAAGGATGGCGGCCTGGGTGACGGCGACGGCGTCGACGTAGTCCCGGGTGGCGGTGGCGATGCCCGACATGCGCTGGAGGA
>SKQX01000092.1 GCA_007118795.1 Thermoflexales bacterium
GACCTGGATGGGCATCTCGATCTGGCTCAGGACCCCACGAGGCCCCGTTTCCGGCTGGAGGACGGATGGCTCATCGCCAGCGACGTCCCGGGGATCGGCTGCACGGTCAACTTGTAATACGAATGAGCGCCTTCCGGCCGGGGTGGGGTTAGACGATGTCCGATGGGGGCGAATGCTCGGACGTGTCCTAGCGCCTGCCAGTCGTCAGCCGGTGCCCGCCGGGCGTTGCCGCCGACCAAAACGTCGCGCCACCATCCGGACGCCTCGGCCCGGCATCCCGCGCCTAGAATCCACTACGTCGAGGGTCGCTGTTTCAGATCTGTCAGCAGCTCCGGGATGCGCTCGAAGTCCTCCCTAACCACGCTCTGCAGCGATCGTCGATAGAGGGCGGCTGCCGGGTGATAGAGGGGCAGGGTGACCATCCCGTCTCTGTGCCGAGGTTGGCCGTGAATCTCGGAGATTCGTCCGTTCGACACAAACAGCTCCATGGCGAACCGTCCCAACGTCACCACCAGCAGCGGGCGAATCACCTCCAGTTGCCGGCTCAGGTACTCCCTACAGGCTCTCACTTCGTCTACGCGGGGCGCCCGGTTCCCCGGTGGTCGGCACTTGACCACATTCGTGATGAAGACCTTGTCGCGGTCCAGGCCGACCCCTTGTAGCAGTTCGTCCAGAAGCTGCCCTGACCTTCCGACAAACGGCAGGCCGGCCTCGTCCTCCTGGGCACCAGGCCCCTCCCCGATGAACAGAACGTCCGCCTCAGCAGATCCAGCCCCGGGCACGACCTTCAGCCGTTCCGCATGCAGCTCACACCGCCGACATGCTTCGATCTCGGCGGCTAAGGCTTGCAACTCCTTTGATCCTCCGCTTAGACTTGTCATAGATGCCTCACTGGAGTAAGGATGATGCGACAGCTCAGGGCGCAACCGACCGCACCGGCTGAGGGCTGCAGGCCGTCAACCGCCCGGCCATCAGAAGGCACCGAGCTGACACTGTCCGATGCGAATATCCAGCTTCTCCGCGGCGTTCGCCAGCTCCAGCTTGGGGAGGTCGAAGCGGTTGGCCAGCGCCCAGGCCACAGCACAGGGCAGGCGTCCGACCACCAATCCCTCCTGGATCGCCGTCTCCAGCTCCGGGGCAACGGACTCTGCTGGGTGTACGATACTATCCTCGCCGTTGTAGCCAAACAAACCGAGCTGACACCGACGCAGCCGGACCCCCAACTCGTCCGCTGCCGCTCCGACTAGCTGGGGGTTTACCGTCAGTTCCTCAGCCACCCCAAAGGCAGCGTTGCAGCTCAGTTTGCCGTCTTGCGCTTGCTCCTCCACCGCGTCCCTGATCCTCTTGGCGACCACTTGCTCTTCCTTTCGCTATGTGTAGCTTGGGGTGACCCATGTCACCTTCTCATTCGCTCTCGCCCACAAGCCGGTCATAGAGCGCTCCCAGTTCTTCTTCCGAGTAGAAATACACCACCAGGCGCCCCCCCTCACCTTGGCGCTTCAGGGTCACCTTGGTGCTCAGAGCCTCTCGGAATCGGCTCTCGAGTTCCCGCGTCTCGGGCGAAGTCCTTTGACTCAGCTTCCGCTTCTCCTCACGCCCGAGCCGCCGACGTACCAGCTTCTCCGTCTGGCGCACGTTCAGTCCGCGCGTCAAGACGGTCTGGAGCGCTCCCTCCTGGGCCGCTGCCGTCTCCAGTCCCAGCAGCGCTCGGGCGTGCCCTTCACTTATCCTCTCATCCAGCAGGGCCTGCTGAACCGGCCGGGCAGCGCTCAGTAGCCTGAGAGTATTGGAGACGGCTGTCCGGCTCTTACCTACTCTCTGGGCCACCTCCTTCTGCGTGAGCTTGAACTCGTCCACCAGCTGGTGGAAGGCCATGGCCTCCTCCAGGGGATTGAGGTCGGATCGCTGGAGGTTCTCGACCAGCGCCAGTTCCAGCATCTGGCTGGGGGCCACATCTTTCACTAGGATGGGCACCCTGCTCAGACCGGCCAGACGGGCGGCCCGCCAACGGCGTTCGCCCGCGATCAGCTGGTAGCCGTCGATGGTCTCAGTCACCACGAGCGGTTGGATGACACCGTGCTCTTCGATCGAAGCCGCAAGCTCCAGCAGGTCCTGATCTCGGATGCTTCCCCGCGGCTGGTGAGGATTGGGCGATATGGCGGTGAGCCGCACCTCCAGCACGCCAAGTTCCCCTTCCATCTCCTCCTCGTGGGCCGTCGGGATCAGTGATTCCAGGCCCTTCCCCAGCCCCGTCTTGCGTGGTGACATTAGTCGTCTCCCCGATCAGTCTATCACGGCTGCCGGCGGTACGCGCCCGTCCCCTCCCAGCAGCTCCTCGGCCAGCGCTGCATAGGCCTTCGCTCCGGCCGAATGGGGGGCATGCACGCTTATCGGCACACCAAAGCTGGGTGCCTCACTCAACCGCACACTGCGCGGGACAATCGCCTCAAAAACCCGCGGGTAGAAATGCCGTCGCACCTGCTCCACGACCTGACGCGAAAGGTTGGTGCGTGCGTCGTACATCGTCATCACCAAGCCCCGCAGAGTAAGATCCGGGTTCAGGGCCCTCCGAACCAGCTTGATAGCTCGGGATAGCTGAGAGAGTCCCTCCAGGGCCAGGTACTCACACTGTACCGGGATGATGACACCCTGCGCTGCCGTCAAGCCGCTGACCGTGAGGACCCCCAGACTCGGCGGGCAATCGATCAGCACGTAGTCGTAGACTTCGTCCAGCTCGTCCATCACCCGCTGCAATCGATACTCCCGCTGGAGCATGCCGACCAACTCCACCGTCGCACCCGCCAGATCCGGGGACGACGGCGCCAGCTGCAGTTCCGTCTCGTCCACGGACTGTACCACCCGACTGATGGGCGCCCCCTTCACCAACACGTCGTAGGTGGAGGGCGAGACATATCGCTTATCCACGCCCAGGGATGACGTCGCATTGGCCTGAGGATCGATGTCAACAAGTAGAACCCGCTGCCCTCGCGCCACCAGGTAGGCGCCCAAGTTCACCGCTGTCGTGGTCTTGCCCACCCCACCCTTCTGGTTAGCCAGCGCGTAGATAATGGCCACCGCTGAGCCTGTCCTCCAACATGGCCTGCCTACAGCGAGCGACCTCCTCTGTGTCCGGCACCCCCGAGAGCCCCTCGCGAGTCACCGAGTGAGCGGCCAGACAGTTGGCGAACCGCGCAGCGGCCCAAGGGTCGTCACCCCCGTGAAGGACCCAGAAGAACGCTGCCGCGAAGACGTCACCGGCTCCGGTAGGATCCATCTCCCTCACAGGTGGGGGAGCAAACTCCCGCACGTGCCCTCCCGCGTAGACGGTGCAGCCGCCTGCGCCCTTGGTCACGGCCAGAACCGCGGTCTGGGCAGCGTAGTCGAGAGCCAACGGCTTGCGCCGCCCGATGTCCTCTTCACTGAGTACCACAGCGTCCGCCCGGTCGAGCACCCACTTCGCTTCCCGCCATTCCGAACGGTATACCCTTCCTGCTGCATCCCACTGCCGCATCCAGCCCTGGGGCGTCAGCCCCACGAAGGCCCCCTCGAATACGTCCGCCAGGGCGAAATCGCACTCCTGCGCGACGGGCCCTATGTGGACGATCGCCGTTCGCCAATCGCGAGGGACCATGGCCGGCACCAGGGGCTCAGCGGTACCGTGTATCACCTGTTGCCTCCACCGACCAACGTATCTGTTCTCGAAAGTTGTTGTGACAGGGGCCGGGTAGTCAGCGATCAACACGCCCCTCAGCAGTTCCTCGACCTCCAGTTCGGGGCCCGTGCTGGTGATCACTCCCGCGCGGCATCCCAGCGCTTCGGCCGTGCCTGCCGCATAGGCTGCCGTCCCACCGACCCTGAACCCACCGTTCAGCAGGTCGCGGGTGACGTGGCCGACTACTACGTAGTCCAGATGAACCATATGGGCTGGTATCAGAGCTGATAGCCGAAACCCACCGGTGTTGGGCAGGTCAAATCGCGCGTGGCGATGACCTGGTCAGAGCCTGACCTTGTGCTCCAGCAGGATGCAGCCTGCGATTCAGGCGGGCTGATCTCCGTCAATCTGCGTCTTCCTCGACCCCAGGGCGTCCCTCGGGTGGGCAGAAGACCAGATCAGTCTTCTTCCGGAAGGATCGTGACCCGGCGGCGGTCTCCCTCGTAGATGCTTTCCGTTGTGACCCGTGGATCGTCGAAAAGAGCCACGTGAACGACCCGCCGCTCGTGGGGTGGCATCGGCTGTAGGATCACGGCGCAGTCTGTGTCCGCCGCTTGGTCCGCCATGCGGTGCGCCAGGTCGCGAAGCCGGTCGGCCCGCTGGGCCTTATAACCTTGAACGTCTACCACCACGTGAACCCAGCACTGCATGCTTCTCCCAACCAGCAGGCGGGTGATGTACTGGAAGGCACTCAGGACCTCGCCATCGCTTCCGATCAGGATGTCAGTCCCGGGGCCCTTCACGTCGATCACCAGCGGTGGCTCTTCATCCTCGTTGGGACCAGACTCTGCGCGCTCCACCTCCACGTGCGCATCTGTCAGGTGCATCGCTCTCAGCAGGCCTTTCATCGCCTCCCGAGCCACTCGGATCTTATCCGCCTCCGTCGGCTCTGCCTCTGTCGGGGCTGACACCTCCGCCTGTGGCTCTCGACGTACTTCCCGCACCACCTGCTTCTTCACCGGTTCTTCCCGCCGGGAAGGCGGAGCTGCTGCAGGGGCTGGTGAGGGAGCAACCCGTTCCCGTTCTCCCTCGTCGGTCACTGATAGGCGCACACGGGCCGCTCGAGCTCCCAATCCAAACATCCCTTGTCGTCCCTCGTCCAGCACCTCAACCTCTACTGCCTCTCGTGGAAGGTCGAGGCGGGCCAGGCCCGCAGTCACTGCTGCGTCGACGTCCTTTCCTGCGCTAACGATCACTTTTTTGTCCTCTGACATCCACCATACTCCTCAGAAAATGTGCATCCAGGGTAGCTACCTCTTCGGTCGCTTCTTGGGCCTACGAACAGGCTCTTGGCCGTCCTCCTCTTCCCCGTCTCTACGGATGAAGTAGAATTGTGCGATACCGAAGAGGTTCGAGATGATGAAGTAGATCGACAGGCCGATGGCAAACTGCAGCGAGATGAACCCGAACATCAAGGGCATCATGATCTGCATCTGCTGAGTCATCATCTCTGTCTGTGACTGTCCATCCTTGGCGCTGGGCGGGCTCAACAGCTTCTGCTGGAGCCACGACGTGGCGAAGACCAGTAGTGGCATGGAGTATGTCCACCACTGCGCGATGCTGGGGGGCTGACCCAGGTCCATGCCAAGGAATACGTTTTGGAGTGGCACGAGACCGGTCAGGTTCGGCAGCCACTCGTCGATGAAGATGTGACGCGAGAACTGGAAGAGTTCCACAGGAGTGGAGGGGATCACGAATATGATGGCCCGGTACAGGGCGATCATAATGGGGAACTGGATCACCAAAGGTAGGCAGCCGCCCATGGGGTTGACCCCCGCCTCGCGCCAGAGCTTCATCTGCTCCTGGGCCAGCTTCTCTTGGTTGTCGCCGTACTTCTCCCGCAGCTTCGCGATCTCGGGTTGCAGTTCCTGCATCTTCTGTGCCGATCGTTGTTGGCCGAGGGTCAGAGGCAGAATCAACAGCCGGATGATGATCGTCAGTGCAGCAATCGCGGCGATCGTGTTATGCCCCAGGTAGTGGTACAGGAGCAACAAGAAGTTAGCCAACGGATATGTGAGGAAATCTAGCATGGAGTCTCTATCCTACTCTTCCAGTCCTGCCGGTGGGAAGGCCCACGCATCGGATCCGTCCTCAATCTGCAGCGCCCGGATGCGGTGGGTCCCCAGTATGAGCGTCTGGTAGACCAGCGATTCGCTCACGACCGGCTCCGAAAGGCCCCGGCCGTCGGCCGCCCTTCGCCAATTCGTCGATCCGTCGGCAGCGTCCAGCGCGTACAACGTGCCCGTTTCCGTGCTCACGAAGAGCTGCCCGCTTTCCTCATCGAAAACAGGACCTGC
>SKQX01000199.1 GCA_007118795.1 Thermoflexales bacterium
GAGTGCTAGTCGGACTGATGGTCATACGTATGGATGAAGAGCTTACCCTTCGCCAGCAGACGATACTGGGCCTGACCGTGCGCGAGTACGTGAAGACGGCGTCGCCCGTCAGCTCGCGGGCGTTGGTGGAACGGTACGAGTTGCCCGTGAGCTCTGCCACTGTGCGCAGCGAATTAGCGTATCTGGAGGAGACTGGGCACCTGACCCATCCGCACACGTCGGCCGGTCGTGTGCCCACCCACGAAGGGTACCGTTACTTCGTGGAACGTCTTCTGGGCGAGGTGGAATTGCCGTTGCGCGAACGTCTGACCATTGTCCATCAGTTTCACCAGGCCCGTCATAATTTGGAGCAGTGGATGCCCCTGGCTGCCTCCACGCTGGCACGTACAGCGCGGGGAGCGGCTCTGGTGACGGCACCTCACTCGCGGAGGGCCCAATACAAGCATTTGCAGCTCATCTCGACGCAGGGACCTGGTGTGCTGCTGGTGTTGGTCCTGCAGGGTGGGATGGTCAAGCAGCGGATGCTGACGCTGGCCGACCCCATGACGCAGGATGAGCTGACGGAGGTCAGCAATCGTTTGAACCGAAGGTGCTTCGGCTGTACGGCCGAGGACATTGAGGCAGGTCTTCAGGGGCTTTCGGAGCTGGATGGAGAGGTGGCCGACATTGTGTCCGACATCATGCGCCAGGTTGATGCGCGGGCCAGCGGGGTCATATACAGCGATGGACTCAGCGAAATGCTACAGCAGCCTGAGTTCTCCGAGGGGGAGAAGGCTCACGAGCTGGTGCAGGTCATGGAGGAGCGCAGTTTTCTGAGGCGGGTTATAGAGGAGGCGCTTAGCCCGGAGGTAGGCCACGTTCGAGTGCTGGTGGGCGGGGAGGGGCAGTGGGAGCAGCTGCGCCCGTGCAGCCTGGTGCTGACACGCTATGGGGTGGCTGATTTCTCCACCGGAGCCCTGGGCGTCGTGGGTCCGACGCGTATGTTCTATGGCCGGGCCATCTCCGCTGTGCGCTTCGTGGCGGAACTGCTATCCGACCTGGTGCACGAGGCGTACGTGCTGGAGCCGTCCCACGGAGAGAGCGGCGGTGAAAGCCGACCAGACCCACGAGGAGATTAATATGACGCATAACGAAGCTGTAGAGAATGAAGCCATGGAAAACGAAGCTGTGGAGAACGAAGTTATAGGAGACGTCGATACCATAGAGGAAGACGCGGTAGAAGGGGTAGCTGACGTGGCGACCCTTGAGGAGGAACTGCGGGCAGCCCGGGCTGAGGCGGAGGAATACCTGGACGGGTGGCGGCGGGCCCAGGCCGAATTTGCCAACTACAAGAAGCGCCAGCGGGCGGAACAGCAGCGGACGCAGGAGCTGGCCAACGCGGCCCTGATAAGCAGACTTCTACCGGTCCTGGATGATCTCGACCGAGCGTTGGCCACCATGCCCGCGCCGCTCCACCAGCTTAGTTGGAGCGAGGGCGTCTTGATGGTCAAGCGTAAGCTCGAGTTGATCCTGGAAGCGGAGGGGGTGGAACCCATCGAGACCCAGGGGGAGATGTTCGATCCTCATTGTCACGAAGCGGTGACTCACGAGGAGCTGGACGGTTACGAGGAGGGGGAGATTATCGGAGAGATTCAGCGGGGATATGTCCTCGATGATCGGGTCCTCCGACCTGCCTTGGTCCGTGTAGCCAAGGCCCCCATCAGCTCACTGGACGAAAGGGAGGAGAGCGGAGGCGTGGAAAGCACGGTGGATGATGAGTAAGATCATCGGCATCGATCTCGGCACGACCAACTCGGTCTGTGCTGCGATGATTGGTGGCGAGCCAACTCTCATTCCCAGTGCCGAGGGGGGTCGGCTGTTTCCCTCTGTGGTAGCCGTCAACCCCAAGACTGAGGAGCGGATTATCGGTCAGGTGGCCAAGCGCCAGGCTGTCGTCAACCCGGAGAACACCATCTTCTCCATCAAGCGCTTTATGGGACGGAAGTTCCAGGATGAGCACGTTCAGAGGGCCATCGAACTGGTGCCCTATAAGGTGACCGAGGCCCCCAATGGGGACGTGCGAGTCTGGATGGGGGACAAGGAATACAGCCCAGCGGAGATCTCGGCCATGATCCTCCAGAAGATTCGCTCCGATGTTGAAGCGTATCTTGGGGAGGAAGTCAAACAGGTGGTCATCACCGTGCCCGCCTACTTCAACGACAACCAGCGGCAGGCAACGAAGGATGCGGGTAAGATCGCCGGACTCGATGTGCTGCGCATCATCAACGAGCCCACCGCCTCTTCCTTGGCGTACGGCCTGGATCGGCACATGGACGAGACCATCGTTGTCTTCGATCTGGGAGGCGGGACCTTCGACGTGTCGATCCTCGATGTCGGCGAGGGCGTCTTCGAGGTCCGTTCGACCAGCGGGGACACCTTCTTGGGCGGTGATGACTGGGATCGGCGGGTCATCGATTGGGTGGCCGATGAGTTCAAGAGGGAAACCGGCGTCGACCTGCGGCAAGATCGCCAGGCGCTCCAGCGGCTCAAGGAGGAGGCTGAGAAGACGAAGGTGGAGTTGAGTACCCTGCTGGAGGCAGAGATCAACTTGCCCTTCATCACAGCGGACGCCTCGGGCCCCCGACATCTGCAGACGAAGCTGACACGGGCTAAGTTGGAGCAGCTGACGGAGGATCTGATTGAGGCTACCCTCCAACCCTGCAGACAGGCCCTCGCGGATGCGGATCTCGAAGCCTCTGACGTTGACGAGGTCATCCTGGTCGGTGGTCAGACGCGCATGCCGGCCCTTCAGAAGTTGGTGGCGGATTTCTTCGGCAAAGAGCCTCACAAAGGGGTCAACCCGGACGAGGTTGTGGCGCTGGGGGCGGCCATTCAGGGCGGGGTACTGGGCGGGGAGGTCAAGGATATTCTGCTGCTGGATGTGACACCTTTGACGCTCAGTATCGAGACGCTCGGAGGAGTCGCGACGGCGCTGATCGAGCGGAACACCACGATTCCGACGCGGAAGGGTCAGGTCTTCTCCACGGCCTCCGATAGCCAGACCCAAGTGGAGATCCACGTGCTTCAAGGGGAGCGGGCGATGGCGGCCGACAATAAGAGTCTGGGCAAGTTCATCCTGGACGGCATTCCGCCGGCACCTCGCGGCGTGCCCCAGATTGAGGTGACCTTCGACATCGACGCCAATGGGATTCTCCAGGTCTCCGCTCAGGATCGGGCCACCGGGCGCGAGCACTCCATGGAGATCATACCTTCCAGCGGGCTCTCCGACGAGGAGATCGACGCTATGGTCCAGGAGGCAGAGAGACAGCGGCAGAAGGATCGAGGGAAGAAAGAGCGGGTCGAAGCCCGCAACCAGGCTGATACCGCCATCTACGGCGCCGAGAAGCTCCTGCGGGAGCAGGGTGATCAGATCCCCACGGAAGCTCGCTCGCAGGTGGAGGCCAAGATCGAAACTCTGAAAGCTGTGCTGGATGGCGATGACGTTGGTGATATTCGTCTTCGCGCGGAGGAGTTACAACAGGCAGTTCAGCAGATGGGGACCGAGATGTACGAGAGCGAAGCCGGGACAGACTTCGAACCCGGCGCGGGAGCGGCGCCGGCGTCCCCGGAAACGGGCGCGGACGATGGACCGGTTGACGAGGAAGAGGATGTGATCGAGGGGGATTTCAGCGGGATCTAGAAAGAGCTCCGAAAGGGTTGTTATGGGATCTAGACGCGACTATTATGACGTGCTGGGGGTCGAGCGGTCGGCCTCGCAGGGAGATATTAAGAAGGCCTATCGCGAGCGGGCACGGGCCTGCCATCCAGATGTGTGCGATGAGCCCGATGCCGAGATTCGCTTCAAGGAGGTCAACGAGGCCTACCAGGTCCTCTCCGACCCTCAGAAGCGAAGCTCCTATGATCGCTTCGGCCACGCCGGCGTCGAAGGGGCGCGCGGCGGCTTCGACTTCGGTGGATTCAGGGATCCCTTCGACATATTCGAGGAGTTCTTTGGTCAGGGGTTCGGTTTCGCCACGCGGCGTCGGCGAGGACCGCGACGGGGAGCCGACCTGCGCTATGATCTCCATCTGACCTTTGAGGAAGCGGTTTTCGGGTGCGAGAAAGACATCGAGGTCACCCGTCACGAAACCTGCCCGGAGTGCGAGGGCACTGGGGCCGAGCAAGGAACGTCACCCTCTCAGTGCACCCAATGCAACGGTCAGGGGCAAGTGCGACAGGTACAGCGATCCATCCTGGGTTCCTTCGTCAGCGTCACTGATTGTCCTGCGTGTCGCGGTGAGGGCATGGTGATCACTGAGCACTGCCCGCGCTGCAACGGGGAGGGACAGGTGCGCGTGAGGCGGGAGCTATCCGTCAGCGTACCGGCAGGGGTGGACGACGGGACCCGCATCCGGCTGGCTGGCGAAGGCGAGGCGGGGGTCCACGGAGGGCCGCGCGGTAACCTCTACATCGTGCTTGAGGTCGACTCCCATCCCATCTTCCGCCGGCGCGATGACGACATTCTCGTCGAGGTGGAGATCAACATCTCTCAGGCCGCCCTGGGGGGGCGGATTCGCGTCCCGACCCTGGAAGGGGATGAGGAGATCAGGGTCGACCCGGGGACTCAAACCGATACGGTGCTGCGTTTGCCGAACAGAGGTGTTCCCCACGTGAGACGAAACGGCCGCGGCGATCAACTGGTGCTGCTCCGGGTCAGCGTCCCGAAGAAAGTCTCCCGCGAACAGAGAGAGCTGTTCCAGGAGCTGGGTGAGACCCTCGAACCGGAGAAGGTGATTGAGGAAAAGCGAAGCTTCATGGATGACGTCCGTGAGTTTCTTGGATTGTGAGTTCGAAATCAGGGTCCGACGTGCCGGCTAGGGGCCATTTATGGCTCATGATTGAGGGTATTCCCGGGCTGCGGAGTGTCCTTGTCGCCGCTGTCACCGGTTAGTCATAGGAACAGACCAGGCATGAGATGGCTCGAGGTCAGTGTGGAGGTCGCTCCCGAAGTCGCGGAGGCGGTCGCTGAGGTCCTCTCGCGGTATGTCGACGGAGGGGTGGCCATAGAGGCTGGACCCGATGGGTGGCACGCCGGTCCTGTCGTGGTCAGAGCTTATCTGCCCGACGACGATGAACGTTGGGCCAGGAAGAAGCAGATCCAGGAGGGGCTCTGGCACCTGGGTCAGATCGCGACGATCCCCGAGCCTTCGTTCCGGTCTGTGGCCGAGGAGGACTGGACCGAGGCGTGGAAGAAACGGCTGAAGGTTCTCCGTGTGGGGGAGCGCATCGTCATCCAACCGTCGTGGTTGGATTATACCCAGAGACCGCAGGACGTGGTTATCACTCTTGACCCCGGGATGGCGTTCGGCACCGGTCTACATCCAACCACCCAGATGTGTCTGGTCGCCCTGGAGGATCTGGTCCGGCCGGGGATGGAGGTCGTCGACTTGGGTACCGGCTCCGGCATCCTGGCCATCGCGGCCGCTAAACTGGGGGCGCAGCGTGTCCTGGCCGTAGATAGCGATTCGCAAGCTGCGCGAGTGGCTCGCAGCAACGTTATCAGCAACGGTGTGCAGGAGACGGTTCAGGTCAAGCGGGGATCGTTGTCTGATGTAGCCGGCACCTACGACCTGTTAGTGGTCAACATCCTGGCCCGGGTGATCGTTAAACTGGTGGAGGAGGGACTCTGTGCGCGGATGCGGCGCGGGGCTTTCTTGGTTGGTGCTGGGATCACTGGCGACAGGACGCCGGAGGTGATCGCGACTCTCGACCGGCACGGACTGGAGATTCTGGACCGAAGACAGCAAGACGACTGGGTCACCCTGCTGGCGAAGCGGCCCTAGCTGCAGTCTGACGTTTACTCTCGGTCGGAGGCCTTGTAACGGTAGACGATCCGGCCCCGGGAAAGGTCATAGGGTGATAGCTCGACCCGCACGCGGTCGCCGAGCAGCACCCGGATGTAATAACGCCGCATCTTTCCCGAGAGATACGCCAGTATCTCGTGGCCGTTGTCCAACTCCACCTGGAACTGCGTGTTTGGCAGCGCCTCGATGACAGTCCCCTCCATATATAGCTTCTCTTCTTTTCCCATATTCCCTTCTTCTCCTACTCTACGATCGTCTAACAAGGGGCCGAAGCGACAGAAGAATGTCGCCTCCAAACGGGAGGCGACATTAGCTTCCGTCCGCTAGCCCGCTGCTTCCTCCGATTCCTCCGGGCCCTCCTCGTCCACTGCCTGTCCCTCAGGGGCTGCCGCTTCGTCCTCCTCGGCGGCGGGCGTCTCCTCCGCCTCTTCCGGGGCCTCCTCGGCGACTACCTCAGCCTCGGGGGCTGTCTCTGCGACGTCCTCGGCGGGGGTCTCCTCCGCCTCCTCCGGCGTCTCCTCGGCGACTACTGCAGCCTCGGGGGCTGTCTCTGCGACGTCCTCGGCGGGCGTCTCCTCCGTCTCCTCTGGGGTCTCGTCGGCGACTACCTCAGCCTCGGGGGCTGTATCTAACACGTCCTCGGCCGGGGTCTCCTCCGCTTCCTCTGGCGTCTCCTCGGCGACTACCTCAGCCTCGGGGGCCGTCACTGCGACGTCCTCGGCGGGGGTCTCCTCCGCCTCCTCTGGCGTCTCGCCGGCGACTGCCTCAGCCTCGGGGGCCGTCACTGCGACGTCCTCGGCGGGGGTCTCCTCCGCCTCCTCTGGCGTCTCGTCGGCGACTGCCTCAGCCTCGGGGGCTGCCGCTTCGTCCTTCTCGGCGGCGGGGGTCTCCTCCGCTTCCTCTGGTGTCTCGTCGGCGACTGCCTCAGCCTCGGGGGCTGTCTCGTCGACGTCCTCAACGGCGACTGTCTCTTCGGTGTCGGGAGCCTCCTCTTCCAAGCTGATCTTATGCTCCGCCATCCAGCTCTCCCACTGATCCCGCTGAACCTGCCGCGCGCTTAACGTGATCCGCTGCTTGTGCGTGTCGATGCCGATGATCTTCACTAGCACCTTCTGTCCCGACTCCAGGATCTCCGTGGGGCTCAACTGAGACGCACCGGTCATCTCACTGATGTGAAGCAGCCCCTCTACGCCCAGTCCTAGCTCGACGAAAGCGCCGAAGTCGAGTACGCGGCTCACTTTGCCCTCAACTAACTGACCGACCTCGTAATGGCCGGCTACTTGGGACCATGGATTCGGCTTGAGCCGCTTGAGGCTGAGGGCGATGCGCGTGCGATCCCAATCCAGATTGAGGACGTAAACCTCTACCTCGTCTCCTACCTCGACCACCTCGCGGGGATCGTCCACCTGGCTCCACGACAACTCCGAGATGTGGACCAACCCGTCCGCCCCGCCGAGGTCCACGAAGGCTCCAAAGTCTGTGATACCTGTCACGGTACCTTTGACCGTCTCACCTTCCGTCAGCTCCTCCATCACTCGCTTGCGCTGGATCCTCTGCCAGGCCCTGCGTGCTTGCCGCTGGGAGAGGATCAGGCGGCGGCGATGCTGATCAACCTCGATGATTTTGAGCCCTACGTTATCCCCCACCATATCGGCCAGACGCTCACGGCGCTCGTCTCCCTGCAGGCCCCTGGGCATTCCCACGGTATGGGAGGCGGGGATGAAGCCCCGAATCCTCCCGAAGGGAACCAGGAGACCTCCACGATTGTAGCCCGATATCTCGCCCTCGTAGAGCTCGCCCTTGGCCATCATCTCCTCAGCCTTCTCCCAGTCCTCGCGCACCAAGGCCTGGTAGATAGAGAGCAGGAGACGTCCCTCCTCGTCCTGAGGCTTTTGGACGGCCACGAAGATCTCATCTCCGGGCTTGATGCTCTCAAGAGTCTCGCTGTCTAGACGATCCAGATCGCTCACAGGGACGATACCGTCGCGTTTGAACCCGGCGTCTACGATGGCCCCGCGGTCGCTGATTTCGATGACCACGCCCTCGTGGATGTCGCCCTGCTGAGGTGGCTCGTAGTCATATTCGCCCTCGCTGAGGTACTCCTCCAGCTGATCCATCAAACTGGCACCGGATTCGTCCTCAAGCTCCTCCATGAAGGTGGCGCCCGACTCGTCCTCTAGCTCCTCCATCAGGCTGATGCCGAGTTCGTCCTCACCCTCTGAGTCCTGTCTGGTTGGTAGGGTTTCCTTATTCATCGACTGAAATGACTCCTATATAAGTTACGTAACCTGCGCACAAAACCCGACACGTCTGCATCCTCTGGGCGCGCAGGTCATGTCGGGTTCAACAGCCACGGACATCGACGGATGCTGAGTGGAATTGCTCGACTGAGCGCACCTCCAAAGGATGTTAACGCCGGTTCGCCAAGGCGAAGGCTTTCGAATCGAAAGCTTATTTTATCATGCTACAGGCACATGTCAAATCACCCCACAACGGTCTCGCCCCCATCTACGGGGATGACCGCGCCGCTGATCCACGAGATCTTGGGGTCCGCCAGCGCCACGAGCGTCGTCGCCACGTCCTCCGGCGTGGTCAGCCGACCCTGGGGATTCCGTCGCAGGGCCTCTTCCATATAAGCCTCGTGGCCGGGAATGGCGCGCAATGCCGGCGTGTCCGTGACACCGGGCCGGAGGCAGTTGACAGCGACGCCTCGCGGCCCCAGCTCCAGCGTGAGCTGTCGCATATGGCTCTCCAGCGCCGCTTTCGCTGCGGATACCGCACCGTAGTTCGGAGCCATGCGCTCGGCGCCCTCGCTAGAAAGAGCGTAGACCCGGCTACCCCGCCTGAGCAGATCACGCCGCACCAGGGCTTGCACCCAGTAGACCAGGGTGTGGGCCATGACCCGCAGGGTCATCTCCATCTGTGACTCGCTGACGGCCTCCTCGGGATCGTCCGCAATGAAGGGAAGCAGGCTCCCGAAGGCGAGGGAATGGAGCACGAGATGAACACCTCCGGCTGGGTCATCCGTCAACGCTGCCTCCATACGATCCAGCACCCGGGTCCGTTTACGCTCGGCGGCTGCGTTGGTGTTGAAGAACACAGCCTTAGCCCCGGTCCCCTCCACGTCCTTGATGACGGCTTCTGCCCGAGCCATCCTGGAACGCGGATCCAGGTGGACGCCGAAGATGTTCATCCCCGCTTCGGCCAACGCCCGGGCCGCCGCGGCCCCAAAGCCACTCGAGGCCCCCAAAATGAGGGCCCATCGTCCTTCCAACTCAGTCTTTACCACTTTCACCTCCTATTCCTACAACCGCACTTGTCATTCTGAGAACAGCCATGGCGCGCCACGCGTGCCACTCTGAATCGAAGAAAACGCGCCCGGCCCGCGGGGCTGCGCTGCCTTGTCCCCTCTCCCCCGTGGGCGAGGGCAACCAGAGGCGAGCACGCCGCCGTATCCCCTCTCCCCTCAGGGGAGAGGGTTAGGGTGAGGGGGCGTCACCGCTGGCACTTTCGTCTTCGTATGCAGCTCAATTCCCACACGGCGAATGCGCTTTCTTGGTAGGAGCGCACCGATCAAGAATCTCGCCGACGCTGACCAGAAACAACCTACAGGCGGCTGTCTTGGGCCACCCACCTAGCTCTGGTTGCCCATGTTCGGTTGTAGGACTAGGTCGGACTATGACGGCATTCGCTATCCGCACCAGGGTCTACAACACGCCCGGTTTCTTTTCGATACGGCTTTGTCCATCGCTCGGAAACGGGCTACCATGGCCCTATGGATCAAGTGATCGTTCGCAAACTGGACCACGCTGGCCGACCGGTCATCTCGTATCCAGCAGAGGTGCTGTGCCGCGGCGACCGTGCTATCGTGCTCCGCGCTTCTTGGGATCGGGATCCGATGGACCTCGGTTTTGTTGTTCTGGAACCCCAGGACCGTTGGATGGAGATCTTCTACAGCAACCGATGGTACAACATATTTGAGATCCGCACCAGCGACGGCCGTCTCAAGGGTTGGTACTGCAATATCACCCGGCCGGCCCACATCGGCGAGGATGAGGTGGCGGCTGAGGATCTGGCTCTCGACTTGTGGGTAGAGCCGGATGGCAGCATCCAGGTGCTGGACGAGGAGGAGTTCGCCGAGTTGGGCCTCGGGCGCGCGGAGCGCCGAGCGGCCCGAAACGCGGTGGCCGAGTTGCGCGCCCGGGTCGCGCGAAAGAGGTTTCCCTTCCACGGATCGTGGGACCCAGAGAGTAGCGGCTTCAACGCCGTCGACTGTCTGGACGGATAGGGCAGCCAGGGATCGCCAGATCCGTCTGCCCAGCGTGCGAACTGAGCCGCGTGCCAAGCTCGCGGGGCTGCGCTGCCGTTTCCCCTCTCCCCCGGGGGGAGAGGGTTAGGGTGAGGGGGCGTCTCGCTAGCACTGTCGTCGTCGCCTGCAACTCAACTCTCACACAGCGAATGCGCTCTCTTAGCAGGAGCGCCAGCGACGAGGAATCTCGGTCACCTCTACCAGAAGCAATCCCTCCATGAGCGCCCCTGGGTCGGCCAGGAGGTTCTGATAGCCGATGTGCGGTTGTACCACTAGGCGGCCTTCAGAATCCTCCCCACCAGATGGCTGCCGAGAATCGCCAGTCCGTCGGTGGACAAGTAGTGCGGTGCGGTGTCCTCAAACAGGACGCGAGCCTGCGATGGGAACTCCTCGTCCCCACGCCAGTAGACGACGGCGATCTGAATGCGGGGAAGAATTTGGAACGCAAAGCCCGCGTCTCCGATATCCTGTATAGGGCTGCCGCCGATGCTCTCGGCGGCGCGGCGGAATGCGTTAAGACCTCCCTCAAGCTGCCTCACCAGGCGAATGCCCGTGTACCCGCGGAACGCTTGGACGTAGAACATCCCCTCGGGCAGCTCTCTGAAACCGATCCACCGACCGGATGGGGTCGCGCCGTTGGCTGTGAGCAGGTAGGTCAGGATCAAGCTCTGGACGAAAGAGGAGGGCGACTCCCCATCCTCTGCTATTCTCACGGAGAAGTCGTCGGAGGAGACGATGTACTCCTGCCAGAAGAATCTAAGCCGATAGTTCCCGTCGGCGCCCTGTCGGCAGCCGCTGTACATGACCAGTTTGCTCGGGGGCCGCTGGCGGAGCTTCTCCTGGGCTTCCTCGACCACCGGTGCCAGGCGGTCGATCCACTCCTTCAGTTGGGGTGTCGGACTACTATCTCGGAGCATCTGATCAGTATTCCTTGGCATTTGCCTCCGCGGTCCTGATCAGCTCGACGAACTCCTCCCACTCTTCCTGGAAGAGGTGGAGCGTGGCGATGCCAAACTCCAGATGGTAGGTCGCCTCGCCATCTGGTTCATCTGCCCGCCAGATCTCGTAGTTCGTCGTTTCCGCCAGTGTCTGAACAGTTGGTTCTTCCACGATCTCTCCTTCATCTGTGTACGGCTGATGTCCGCCGGCAGTTCCCCTGTCTTCGACGTCCCCTCGGGCTCCCCGTCAGTCCGCATCCAACCGGGGACTCTCGTCCGACTGGCGTCGGCCCCCAGCAGCGAAGGTCTCATAGACCCGGAGCTCCCGATCCCAGCTCTCCCAGTATCCAGCCTCTTCGATTGCATTCATCAGCTCCGGTTCCTCGGCGGCCCGGAAGCGAACTTTGTCACAGCCTCGCTGCGCGGCCAGTTCTCGCAGGCCCATCAGCAGAAGCGCCAGTGCCTCTCTGGAGCCGTCCACGTAACTGACGTCCAGGGCGTCTTTCTTGTCCGTGTCACACAGCAGGGCCAGTGCCGCCAGGGTGTCATCCTCGTCAATGCCCCAGCCACCACCCCGTAAGAGTTGATCGGCCAGCTTCTCCCGCGTCAAGGTCTGCCATGACCAAAACGTCTCGTACAGGGAGTTTGCTGCCGAACAGCCCGGTGAGCCCTGAATCAGCGTCCAGGCCTCGTTCAGGTCGTCGCCAGTCAACGGGCGCAGCGATACGGTCACCTTGCCCCAGGCAGGCTCGGCCCTATACAGGCGGTAAGTCGCCACGTGCTGAAAGCCATCTCGCGCCGCCAGGCGATGGACCGGGCGATTCCCCGAATGGGTTGCGAAGCGTAGAGTCCCACCTCCCATCCGGTGGAGACCGTCCACCAGGTGGGCCTGAAGCCTGGCCGCGATGCCCTGACCCTGATACGCGGGGCTCACTCGTAGCCCCTCCAGCCAATACTCGTCGTCAGCGAGGTGCGTCCGCTTCGCCACCCCGACCAATCGACCCTCGACTTCTGCCACGATGAACTGCCCACCCCGATCGTTCAGCCATTCGTCCCACAGTTGTGGAAGGTAGTCGGATCCATCTTCGTAGATACGGTCGCAGATAGCCGCGGCGTCAGCTCTGTCCGCTGCCCGTGCTGCTCGAATCCGGACCCTCAGGATATTCTTGTCCATCCTTCAGTCTTTCTCGAAGGTGCTCCAGCGCTGCTTCCCCAGCTTGGACGATCTTCGTCACGTCCGGTGGCTCAGCCTCCTTCGGTTCCCCGGCGAGGGGTTGGGCGAAGGGGTCCTGATCGTACATTCGGGCCAGGACGTAGCGCCCCAAGACCCGGAAGGTGGCCAGCACCGGGGCAGCCAGGAGAATCCCGAGAATGCCGGCCAGGTACCCGCCGGCCAGGACGGCGATCAGCACCGCCAGGGGATGCAGGTCGAGGGTGCTGCCCAGAATGCGCGGGATCAGGAAGTTGTTCTCGACGAACTGGATTACTGCGTACGCGCCGGCGACCACCACCGCGAACCAGAAATTGCCCAGGGGTATGAAGGCGGACCCCTGTATCAGGGCCAGCAAGACGCCCGGTATAGCGGCGATGAAGGGGCCGAACCTGGGAATCAGCTCCAGGATACCGGCGAAGAGGCCCAGAGCCCAGGGGTACGGGAGGCCGAGGGCAGCGGTCATCACGCCAACGGCAGTGCCCACCACCAAGCCCAGTAGGAGTTCCCCGCGGAGGAAGGCGTTCCATACTCTGGCCAATTCCTTCAACAGCCGAGCGCTGTCCTCGCGATATCCTGGTGGCGCCAGGCCGACTAGCTCGCCTGTGATGCGGCGGGAGTCCCTCACGGCGTAGAAGGCGATGATGAGGATAAAGACGAGCCAGAAGAGGCCCTGAGCGATCCCGACCAAGACGTCCAGTGCCCGCTGGGCCAGGGCCTCGACGAAACCCCGCAGGGCTGTGCTCAATTCTTGAACCACGAAGGTGAGATCGAACTCGAACCCCAGAATCTCGATCTCGCGCGCCAGGAAGGCGGTGAAGTCGTCGATCAGGCCTCGGAGGTCGACCTGGATCGATAGGATGGCGCGTTGAACCGTCGGAACCGCGGCGGCTGGCGCGGCGAGGATGCCCAACAGGGCGAGGACCAGGACCAGGAATACCAGGATGGTCGCCAGATTGCGATGGAACCCGAGACGTTCCTCGAGCAGGTCCACCACGGGGTTGAGGATGAAGGCGATAAGGAACGCCAACACCAGCGGCTGCAGCAGCGTGCTGAACGTGTACACGACCAGGGCCAGCAGGACCACGACGGCGACGGCGACGATCCGCTTGGTTGCCGTGCTCCAATGGCGCCGGCCCTCCTCTGGGACCCGCGTTTCTTCTCTTTGCTGCAAATCCCCTGTCCTGTCCACCGATTCCACCTCGACGTTCCCTTTGGTCTGCGCTAACTTTCACTATTATAGCACTTTTCAACCCAGATATCCAGTAGAATGGGCCCGCACCCTCTCCCCTGATCGATGCCCAGGAGACCGCAGTGAAGTCGCATCGCTTCCCAGCGGCCGCGGTTGTACCGACGGCGAGCTTGGGATATAATCGGGGTCGGTAGGTTGCGTCGAAACCGGTTGGTTGATTCAACCCTTCCTCCGTAGTGGTGCGTGGCGTCAGCGGTCAAGGGTGGTCGACGAAGCAGGCCCTTGAGCCCACTGACGACTCCTGCGGAGCGGGGTGAGAGAGGGCCTTTGGCCGCTGACTCGCGACTCAGCTGACTGCTGGCGCTCTCTGCCGCAGACGGGGGAAAGATCTGAGCCTGTGGGGCTTGGCATTCCTGTACTCTCGGTCGTCGCCCTGATGGGATACCCGGCCCCGCTGGCCCGCGTGCTGCAGCTACGGATGCGGAGGAAAGAGAGACGTAGAGAGGGAGAGCTAGATGGAGTACCGTTATCTCGGCGACACGGGCGTTAGAGTCTCTCAGCTCTGTATGGGTACCATGTCGTTCGGCGGCGCAGCCGATGCGGAGACTGCCGCAGCTGTCTTCCATCGGTGTCGGGACGCGGGCATCAACTTCTTCGATTGCGCGAACGTCTACGAGGGTGGACGCTCGGAGGAGATACTCGGCCGTCTTATCGCCGACTGCCGCGATGAGGTGATTATCACCAGCAAGGCCTATTTCGCCACCGGTGACGACCTCAATGCGGGCGGGGCTTCGCGACGCCACATGCTAGCTGCGGTCGAAGGCAGCCTGCGGCGCCTGAACACCGACTATATCGACATCTATTTTGTGCACCACTACGACCGTCGCACTGCCATCGAGGATACGCTCCGAGTCCTCGATGACCTTGTTTCTCAGGGTAAGATCCTCTATCCGGCCGCGAGCAACTTCGCGGCATGGCAGATCTCCCAGGCCCTCGGGCTTTCCGCCCGGGAGGGATGGGCGCCGTTCAAGTGTATCCAGCCGATGTACAACCTGGTCAAGCGTCAGGCCGAAGTAGAGATCCTGCCGGTTGCCCAGGCCGAGAACTTGGCCGTCATCACCTACAGTCCTCTGGGCGGTGGCTTACTGACGGGGAAGTATGGCGTGTCGCGCCGGCCTGCGTCGGGGCGCCTCGTGGATGATGAAATGTACCAAGCCCGCTATGGGGCGGACTGGGTGTACCAGGTCGCCGATCGCTTCGTCGGTTTTGCTCGCGAGCGAGGCTTCGACCCGGTGGCTCTGGCCGTGGCCTGGGCTGGGAGCCATCCTGCGGTCACAGCGCCCATCATCGGTGCCCGCAACGTGGAGCAGCTGGAGCACTCCCTGAGCGCGGCGGCGATCAAGATGACGCCGGCCCTGCGGGCCGAGATATCGGTGCTGTCCCCTGCGCCTCCACCGGCGACGGACCGGAGCGAGGCGATGGAGTCGGGGGCTTACGGCTTGCGGTGAGTCGAACCGCTGAGGCAGAAGCTGGTCGGGCCGGATGCTTGACCACATCGGCAGGCTCACCTTCACTGTTCAACCGAGACCAAAGATCACTATGGAAACGATAACCGTCGAACTCACGACCATGGCCCACGGTGGCGACGCTCTCGGACGGCACCAGGGAAAAGTCATCTTCGTTCCCTATGCCATCCCTGGGGAGACCGTGCGGGCCGAGATCATCGATGATAGGGAGCACTACGCGTTCGCCCGCCTGGTGGAGGTGCTCGAACCATCGGCTCACCGGGTTGTCCCACCTTGTCCGTATTTCGGTCAGGGGGAATGCGGTGGTTGCCAGTGGCAGCACATCGACTACGAGACCCAACTGCGATTCAAGGCCGCCGTCCTGACCGACCAGTTGGAGCGTATCGGCGACGCCGATGACCCGGCTGTGCAGCCCACGGTGGCCGACGAGACCGGCTGGGCCTACCGGAACCACGCCCAGTTTCGGCCGGCTGCCGGAGGTGGTCTCGGGTTCCAGAGGGCCTCCACGGGGGAGGGTGGACCGGATATCATCGCCGTCGACTACTGCCTCATCCTCCATCCGCTGTTGTCTGACCTCTACGACGTGATCGATCTGGACGTCGAGGGCCTGCGTCGCCTGGTGCTGCGAGCGGGCACCGGCACCGAGGACCTCTTGATCGGGTTTGAGATGGAGGAGGACCGGCCGCCGGCACTCGAGTCCGATGAGGCCGTCTCCTGCGTCTTGTTGCTCCGTGAGGGTGGGTACGCCAACCTCATCGGCAACAACTACATCACCGAGATGGTTGCCGGGCAGACGTATCGGATCTCCCCCACCTCTTTCTTCCAGGTTAACACCTGCCAGGCGGCCCAACTCGTCCGGGTTGTCCTCCAGTACCTCGAGCTGGAGGGTGATGAGACGGTGCTTGACGCCTTCTGTGGCGTGGGTCTTTTCACCACGCAGGTGGCCGAACGCGCGGACCTGGTGATCGGCATCGAGTCCGAACCAGCGGCGGTGGATGATCTTCTGGTGAACACCGAGGATCGAGACAACGTCGAGATCATCGAGGGAGCGGTCGAGGACGTGTTGCCGGAGGTCGCAGTGGACGTCGACGCCGTCCTATTGGACCCGCCTCGGGGGGGCGTGGATCGGTCGGCTCTCGATGCCCTCGCCACCTTGAGTCCTCGGCGGGTGGTCTACGTCTCGTGTGATCCAGCCACACTGGCCCGGGATGCAAGGCGGCTACGGCGCGGTGGATACCAGCTCGTCGAGACGCAGCCTGTCGACATGTTTCCGCAGACCTACCACGTGGAGAGCGTATCCTTGTTCGTGCGGAGCTAGACCGGGGTTGGGGCCCGCGGCCGCCCTCTGGTCATCGGGGGAGGGGGCCGGGGAGGGCTGGGCTCGGTGGCTAGGTCCGAAATTGCTTTCCAGCTGTCCATCATCTGGCGTCATAGCGCAGGTTTAGGCTCGGCGCGACCGCAGAAGGGAGCGATGCCTTGCCGGCGGAGTACCCCCTGCCACTACGGCTTCCGGTTACGACAGCTTTGGGGTACAATCGGTCGGTGGCCTGTTCCATACTGCTTCACCTGAGGGAGCGTCGCAGACGTGTTGTCCGCTGAATCCGATGGGGCGGTCACGTCCGCTGAGGACCGCTCGGACGAGTCCCAAGTCACGGGGTGGGTCGACGTGTACGAGCGCGGGCTGCTCGACGTCCTGTTCGAGCGGCTGCCCAACGGAATCGCCGTCTTTGACGACGAAGCTCGCTTGTGTCGCTGCAACGCCACCTGGGCCGAGTTCATCGGACGTTGCGCCCTGACGCTCATCAGTCCGGTCGTGAAGGGACAGAGGCTGCTCGATCTCATTCCTCATGCCGAGCCTCGCCTGGGTCCCGTCGTCGAGCGGGTTCTCGCCGGGGGGACCGTCCAGCTGGATGGATGTCGAGCTGAGACCAGCGCGGGTCTCTCACAGTGGGACGAGGTGTTTGTGCCCCTGCTGCACGACGAACAGGTCGTGGGATTCGTCCATATCACGATCGACGCTACTGAACGAGAGCGGGGCGACCGCTTGTTGGAACAGCGAGCTGAGGAGAGAAGACTCGAGCTCCGACGCCGCCGTGACGTGGTCGAGGCGCTGGGCGATATCCTGACTGTCCTCAACTCGGACTTACCCCACGACCAGATCCTGGAGCACGTCGTCACGAAAGCCAGCCAGCTTCTGGGCTCGACCGATGGCGTGATCTACCGTCTGGATCCGAAGGGCGAGTTTGTGAGCAGCGAGGGCAGCTATGGGCTGCCCCAGTCATCCCGAGCGCTGGAACGGATTCCCCTCCTGCGCGACCGTTTCGCTGGTCTCCTCTTTGGCCGGGAGCCGATGGTTGTGCCCGATCTCATCTCCTATCTCTCGATGCAGGTTCCCTATGAGGCAGGGGTTGTTGAGGACGGGGAGCTCAATTCGTGGCTCGACGCGATCGGCCATCACTATCGAGCCTATCTCGGGGTACCGCTGGTCATCAAGGAGCAGCTGTACGGTACGCTGGGAGTCTACTATCGAGAACCGATGGAGTTTTCCGCCGACGACATTGAGCTGGCGGTAGCTCTGGGCGATCAGGTGGCGCTGGCGATGGAAAACGCACGGCTGCGAGCCCAGGCTAGCCAGGGCGCGGTGGTCGCTGAGAGGGAGAGGTTGGCCCGGGAGCTTCACGACTCGGTAACGCAGTCTCTGTACAGCTTGACGCTGCTGGCGGAAGCCAGCCAGCGGCTCGCTGGGGTCGGTGATCTGGAGCCGGTCCGGGAGTACACGGCTAGACTGGGAGAGATTGCGCAGCAGGCTCTCAGGGAGATGCGTCTTCTAGTTTACCAGCTGCGGCCCCTGGTGCTGAGGCGCGAGGGATTGGTGGGGGCTCTGCAGCAGCGTCTCGATGCGGTAGAGAAACGGGCTGGTGTCGACGCGCGTCTCCTCGTCGCAGGGTGGCGCGAGTTGCCGGCGGATGTGGAGGAAGGTCTGTATCGGATTGCCCAGGAGGCCCTGAACAACGCCCTCAAGCATGCCGCTCCCAAGACCGTGACCGTGGAGCTGCAGGCCGATGCCCAAAGGGTGCGCCTGGAGGTGTGCGACGACGGCCGTGGTTTTGAGCCGGAACGTGGGACTGACAGAGGAGGGATGGGGCTCACCAACATGCGACAGCGGGCCGAACGGCTCGGTGGTTCGTTCTTCGTGGTCTCGACGGTTGGGGCTGGCACCACGGTTGCCGTCGAAGTGGAGACCTTCTGATGGCTGGCACCATTCGCATTCTGATTGCCGATGACCACGCTGTCGTTCGGGAGGGGCTGCGGGCGTTGATCCGCACCGAATCGGGGATGGAGCTGATTGGTGAGGCTGCTGATGGGCGGGAGGCGGTGGCGAAGTGCCGCAGTCTGAAGCCTGATGTGGTTCTCTTGGACCTGGTGATGCCTCGGATGGGAGGGATCGAGGCCATTCGGGAGATCAAGCAGGGCGACCCGGCCGTGCGGATCCTGGTGCTCACCAGCTTCGCCGATGACGACAAGGTCTTTCCGGCCATCAAGGCAGGGGCTCAGGGCTATCTGCTGAAGGACTCCTCGCCGCTGGAGCTGATCGAAGCCGTCCGCGACATTCATCGGGGCCAGGCCTCGATGCATCCTACCATTGCCCGCAAACTGATGCGCGAGATTCGGCTGTCCTCAGCCCTGCCGCCTTCGGAGGAGCCGCTTACGGCGCGGGAGGGGGAGGTGTTGCGCTTGGTGGCTCGGGGGCTCACCAATAGGGAGATCGCCGATCGGCTGTTCGTCAGCGAGAGGACAGTGCGCACCCACGTCAGCAGCATTCTTGGGAAGCTCCACTTGGCCAACCGCACGCAAGCAGCACTCTACGCTCTACGAACGGGCATTGCCTCGCTGGATGACGACCTGCCCTAGGACCTCAATCTGATCGGCC
>SKQX01000176.1 GCA_007118795.1 Thermoflexales bacterium
GACAAGCTCGAGTATTCGACGGATGCCGTCCAGGGCCAGCCATGGGCCATCTTTGCCTCGCGAGATGAGACATGGCCCCTGGTTCCAGTGGGTTTCCCCGGGCCCATAGAGCACGGCGCTGTTCTTGGGCCAATGCTTGGGCCTTCTACTGAGCGGGAGGGAGCACAATGTGCGGGATTGTTGGTTACGTGGGGACGCGCGACGCGACCCCGGTTATCCTGGACGGCTTGAAGCGGCTGGAATATCGTGGGTATGATTCGGCGGGCTTGGCGGTCATTGAGAGCAAAGGTACCATCGCTGTCCGACGGGACGCCGGCAAGCTGGAGGCGCTTCTCGATCTGGTGCGCAGAGACCCGGTTAGCGGACAGATCGGCATAGGCCACACCCGGTGGGCCACCCACGGAGAACCCTGCCAGCGGAACGCGCATCCCCATCTAGGTGCCACCGGTGCCATTGCCGTCGTCCACAACGGCATTGTCGAGAATTTCCGTGCCCTTCGACAGGGTCTAAAGGCTGAAGGACGTACCTTCGACTCTGAGACCGACACTGAGGTCGTGGCACACTTGGTCGAAGTCTTCCTCGAGAGGGGTTTCGATCTGGCGACCGCGGTTCGAGAGGCGCTGACACGGATCAAGGGAGCCAGTGCCTTCGTTTTCCTGAGCAAAGACGAGCCTGATCGGTTGGTGGCAGCCCGTCTGGGGAACGCCGGGGGGCTGACCGTTGGTATTGGGGAGGAGGAGACGTTTCTCGCGTCCGACATACCGGCGATCCTTGAGCACACCCGTGAGATGGTCTTCCTGGAGGATCGTCAGCTGGCCGTAGTCACACGTGATGGTCCAGAGGTGAGCATGATTTGCGGCGAAAGGGTGGATGTCTCGGTCCACTCCATTGCCTGGGACCCGGTGTCGGCACACAGAGGAACCTACAGGCACTTCATGCAGAAGGAGATCTACGAACAGGCACGTTCCGTCACCGACACGATTCGTGGGCGCGCGCAATTCGGCCGAGGGCGCGTGCGTCTGGAGGGTCTTCAGTTGACCCCCAGAGAGGCAGAGTCGTTGGAGAAGGTGATCATTGTGGCTTGCGGCACGGGAGCCTACGCGGGATTGGTCGGAAAGTTCATCCTGGAGACTTTGGTCCGGGTTCCTGTCGAGGTGGACTACGGCTCCGAGTTCCGGTACCGGGATCCGATCATCAGTGGAAATACGGCGGTTCTGGCGATCACACAGAGCGGTGAGACAGTGGACACCCTGGCAGCGATGGAGGAGGGGCGACGGAAGGGCGCTCGGCTCTGGTCCATCGTCAATGTGATGGGCAGCCAGGCCCACCGTATTTCCGATGCACACATTCTTATGCAGGCGGGCCCTGAGATCGGGGTCGCCTCCACCAAAGCCTTCACGGCCAGCCTCGTCGATCTCTACTTGCTAGCCCTGTATCTTGCGGAGCAGCGGAGAACTCTCGAAGGTGATCAGCTGCAGATGGCCGTGGATGCGCTGGGCCTTCTTCCCGATCTCGTCGGGCGAGTTCTGGATCATGGAGACGAATACACCCAGTTGGCCCACGAACTCTACGAGCGTGACGATTTCCTGTACCTTGGACGAGGGATCAACTACCCGATCGCTCTGGAGGGAGCGCTGAAGCTGAAGGAGATTTCTTACATTCACGCTGAGGGATACCCGGCGGGAGAGATGAAACACGGTCCCATCGCCTTGATCGATGAAGCGATGCCGGTTGTGGTCATCGCTACGCAGGATCACGTATATGACAAGATGGTCAGCCAGGTGGAGCAGGTGAAGGCTCGAGGTGGAGTAGTCGTTGCACTGGCCACCGAGGGTGACGAAGCCATCACAGGAAAAGCTGACTACGTCCTCTACGTTCCCCCGGCGCCACCGTTGCTCTCGCCCGTCGTGAACGTTGTTCCTTTGCAGCTTCTGGCCTATCATATCGCCGTGCGTCGTGGCTGTGATGTGGATCAGCCTCGCAATCTGGCCAAGAGCGTAACGGTGGAGTAGCAGCTGTCTTGCGTGGCAGAAACGCCATTCACGTATTGCACGCCAGCACCGCTCGGCATCCTCAGGACGATGGATCCCGAGCATTGTCCCCGAACCGGGGTTGAGCCGGTCACCTTGGTGGTGCTGTGCTTGTGTGCTATAATCTTACCGCAGTCAAGATATCGCGCTAACAACGACAGGAGGCAACGGATGAAGATCGGCGGTGTCGAGTTTCCCGAGGATCTCTACTACGATCGTCAGCATGACTGGGCCCGAGTCGAGGACGGTCTGGTAGTCCAAGGTATGACCGATTTTGGTCAGCGCATCGCTCAAGAGATCGTGTTCGTCGAGATGCCTCGCGCAGGACGCGAGGTACAGCAAGGCGAGACGTTCATGTCGATGGAATCTGGCAAGTGGGTGGGGCGCATCCCGGCCATGGTGAGTGGCCAGATTCTCGAGGCCAATGAAGAGCTCGAGTGGGAGCCCACGCTGGTCAACGAATCGCCCTATGAGGAGGGTTGGCTGGTGAAGATCGAGCTGCGAGATCCTTCTGAGCTCGACGATCTCATGAGGGCTGACTCTCCAGAGTTCAGAGCGTACGTTGAAGAGGAGCTCGAGGAGTACAGCGAAATCCTTAGCTAGCAGTTGGATGCCTCATCTGGTCGCGGATCTGCCTGGTTACCAGGGTCGTTCGTTATCACGAGGACACGTCGAATTCATCTCGACTGGTTGCGAGCTGGAGCGGAGCCGTTTGGCGTATCGCCCGAGGCGTCACGCCTGGAAGCACAGTGACGTCTCACCTTAGACGAGTACACCTGACTGGTCTGTTGTGGGCTGGGTTCCTCTGTTGCCTGAGTGTCCTCTCGGATGTGATCCGCTCGTTGAGCAGCTGTCCTTGACATCGTTGTCTCCGCGAGACCGGATTGACAGAGGTAGCACCAGGGTGTTCTAAAGGGGGATCCCCCGTGTCCTACGAGGCTGACCGACCTCCGGGTGGCTGCAAGGATAAGCTCCCAGAGACCTTCCGATCGATGGTCTGGTCCGATGCTGCGCACCTAACTTCGTCGTCAGGGTCGCCGCGGAAGGAGATTTCCTATGGAGAATTCTGAGATGATCAACTTGGGTACGGTCGATCGAGATCGTATGTTCGTGGACCGGCTGTCTCCGACAAGCCGACTCATCAAGCGCTGCATCCAGTGTGGCTCTTGCTCCACCTCCTGCCCCACCGCCTATGCCATGGACTACACGCCGCGTCAGGTGTGGCGCTTGCTGCAGCTCGGCTTCGTGGAAGAAGTGCTGAACAGCCAGACCTTCTGGCTCTGCACCGTATGTAGCGCCTGCCAGGTCCGCTGTCGCCGCGGTATTGACATCAAGGATGAGATGGTGGCTCTCAAAGAGTGGGCTATCCGGGAGGCCATCCACGTTCCTGAGAGGGTGGTGGTTCTGGGGGATACTGTCAGAGATCATCATAACATCTCGGGAGACGATAATGAGAGTCGGCTCATCTGGAGTCAGAATCTGCCCGAGCGTCCGTTGGGCGTGGAGCCCCTCCGGGAGTCGGCGGAGATAGTCTACTTCGTCGGCTGCGTCAGTTCGTTCTACCCCCGCGCCTACTCCATCCCACAAGCGTTGGTTCAGGTGATGAAGCGGGCTGAGGCGGAGTTCACGACTCTGGGTGGGGAGGAATGGTGCTGTGGGTATCCCCTCTACGCGGCCGGGATGCGCGATCAGATGGTGGAATTGGCGCAGCATAACTTGAGAAGCGTACGGGCAGTGGGCGCAAAGCGAGTCGTCTTCAGCTGCCCTTCCTGTGTATACGCTTGGTCGCATCTCTACCCCGATATCACGAACACGTCGGGCCTTGAGTTCCTCCATGCCACGGAGTTCCTGGCCGAGTTGTTGGACCAGAATCAGTTGGTGCTGGGGCCTGTGGAGGAGATCGTCACCTATCACGATCCCTGTGATCTCGGGCGCAAGAGTGGAGTCTATGATGCACCACGGAAAGTCCTGGCCGCCATCCCGGGTCTGGAGCTGCGCGAGATGTCGATGAACCGGCAGGACGCGCTCTGTTGCGGGGGCGGCGGTGACGTAGAGACGGTGGATCCCGACATCCCGGTTGGGGTGGCGGCAAGGCGTCTGGCCCAGGTGGAAGCCACGGGTGCCAGATATGTCGCTTCGGCGTGTCAGCAGTGCGAACGTACGCTCCAGGAAGGAGCGCGACGAAATCGCATTCGCATCCGTGCTGTCGACATTGTGGAGCTGCTCTGGCGGTCGATTGAGACAGCGGAGAGGTGAGAAAGGAGTTGGCTGTGGAGGACGTTCGTATCGGCGCCTATGTCTGTGAGTGCGGTGGCAACATCTCGGGCGTGGTGAAAGTCGACGACTTGGTGGAGTTTGTTGCTGATTTGCCGGGCGTGGTCGTGGCCCGCAGTCAAGGATACATGTGCTCAGGGTCCGGGCAGGAGATGATCCAGACGGATATCCAGCATCACGATCTGAACCGTGTTGTCGTGGCTTCGTGCACTCCTCGCATGCACGAGCCTACCTTCCAGCGTGCCTTGGAAGAGGTCGGACTCAACCGTTACTTCTTTGAGATGGCAAACATTCGCGAACACGTCTCCTGGGTGGTCGAGGATGGGCGGAAAGCCACGCAAAAAGCCTACAGGTTGATTCGAGCCGCCGTCGCTCGTGTGGCTCTGCACGCACCCTTGGAGGCGCGCCAGGAGCCAGTCACGGAGGCGGCCCTCGTCGTGGGCGGGGGAATCGCCGGAATCCAATCCGCCCTCGCTATCGCTGACATGGGGTACCAGGTCTACTTGGTGGAGCGGGAGCCTTCCATAGGCGGACGGATGGCTCAACTCAACAAGACCTTCCCCACCCTGGACTGTAGTACCTGAATACTGGGACCCAAGATGATGGATGCCGGTCGGCATCCCAACATTACCCTCCTGACCTACAGTGAGGTCGAGGGTGTCTCAGGGTACATAGGCAATTTCCGGGTCAAAGTGCGCAAGAAGGCCCGCTATGTGGACGAGAAAGCGTGCACCGGCTGCGGCGTCTGCTGGACCGAGTGTCTCACGCGGCGTATCCCGCACGAGAAGCTGATCAAGATGGGCGAGATGAGCATCGGGGAAAGGAGAGCTGGAGAGCGATGACGGTGGATGTGGAACGAGTCAACGAGATCATAGACTGTTACGGGGCAGAGCAGATGCATGCTCTGGCCATTCTTCAGGATATCCAGCGGGAGTACAATTTCCTGCCCCGCGAGGCGCTTGAACAGACAGCGGAACGCCTGGGTGTTTCAGAGGGCGAAGTCTACCGAATGGCGACGTTCTTCACGTCTTTCAGCCTCCAGCCCAAGGGCAAGTACGTCTGCAAGGTTTGCATGGGGACGGCTTGCCACGTGCTGGGGGGACCGCGCGTTCTGGAAGCTCTGGAGCGCGAGCTGGGCATAAAGGCCGGGGAGACGACGTCCGACGGTATGCTTTCGCTGGAGGCGGTGCGCTGCCTCGGTTGTTGCGCGCTGGGGCCGGTCATCGTCGTTAACGAGGAACCCCATGGGCACATATCGCCCGACCGAGCGGCCAAACTAGTCAGAAGAATAGCGGCCGGAGAGGTGGAAATCGAAGAGGCAGACACATCGGCTGAGGCGCCGCCCGCCCGGTTAGCGGTCGATCTCTCGAGCGTACCGCCCGCGGGATAGACTGAGGGAAACGGGATATGCCAAAGCTCAAGAGTGTGGAAGAATTGCAGGAGTTGCGGGATCGAGTGCAGAAGGATCTCAGCGTCCGGACTGAGACGAGCACGACGATCATCGTTGGGATGGGCACGTGTGGTATCTCGGCCGGCGCTCGGGAGGTCATGCAGGCGATTCTGGAGGAGTTGGAGGAGCGGGACATCGACGCTCACGTCAAGACCGTCGGCTGCATCGGGATGTGCGCCAAGGAGCCGTTGGTCGATATCCAGCAGGGAGATGAACCCCGCATCA
>SKQX01000081.1 GCA_007118795.1 Thermoflexales bacterium
AGATCTGCCACTTTGCCCGCTAAGTCCTCCCGTAAGGCCACCAGTGTACGGTGATAGAGCGACTTGATCGCCCCCTCCGTCCTACCCATCACCTGTCCGATCTCCGCATTGGTCATGTCTTGGACGTGCTTGAGGATGATCAACTGCTGGCGGTCTGGTGCCAACCTGCGCACCGCTTCCACCATCACGTTGTCCTCTTCCGACCTCTCCGCCCTGGCCACCGGTCCTCTCCGTCTGGGCGCGCTCAACACAAGATCGTCCAGGCAGATCATCTTCCGGCGGCTATTGTCTCGATGCCAGTTTGCGACCAGGTTATGAGCTATCCGATACAACCACGCCGAGAAAGGTAAGCCCCGATCCTCGTAGGTGGGCAAATTGTCCATAGCCCGGTAGAAGGTCCGCGCCGTCAAGTCCTCCGCATCCTGGTCGTTTCCCACCCGGTAGCAGACGTAGCTGTAGATCCGATCGACGTATCGCTCGTACAGAGCGCCGAAGGCTTCCGCGTCGTCCTTTGCCCGCGCAATCAGGGTCGACTCGCTCTCTTCACACATCCTGGGAATCCAGCTCGGTCAAGCAGTCGTGAAAGAAGAGCGACAGCCTATCAGCTACTAGAACACTGTCGCCCCTCAACGGTTACGCTGTCATGAGTGGCTAGTATACCAGACGGACAGACGGTGGTCAACCGGGAGGGGGCGATGGATAGAGCAGGAGATGCCGCCCGTCGCCAAACCGGGAGGCTTCTCTCTTTCTGCACATCGGTTGCGACTTATGAACTTGGCTCTGGTGACGCTGGACCTCCAACGAGTTTGCCAGCTTTCGGTCGCGGGGACCCAGCTTAGGGCGATGCTCAGCCAGGGCTTCATTGCTGACCGACCGCTGATCGAAGCCGGCCCGTTTTACGTTTGGTGCCTTAGCGAGTATAATACGCGGGTGACCCGCTCGATTTGACCTTCTGGAGGACTCTCCTTGGAAGCCAACATTGGTACTGTAGAACGGATAGACATCGATCGCGAAATGCGGAGCGCTTATCTCGACTATGCGATGAGCGTGATCGTCTCGCGCGCTCTACCTGATGTCCGCGATGGCCTGAAGCCGGTCCAACGTCGTATCCTGTACGCGATGCACGATCTGGGACTACGGCCCGACCGCCCTCACAGAAAATCCGCTCGAATTGTGGGTGAAGTGCTGGGCAAGTACCATCCTCACGGAGATGCTGCCGTATACCAAGCCATGGCGAGGATGGCACAGGATTTCAGCTTGCGGTATCCATTGGTCGACGGACAAGGCAACTTCGGCTCGATCGACGGCGACAGCCCTGCCGCAATGCGGTACACCGAGGCACGCTTAGATGAGATCGCGATGGAGTTGCTGGAAGCCATCGACAAGGACACGGTCGACTGGGTCGACAACTTCGACGGCTCACTTCAGGAGCCCGAGGTATTGCCGACCAGGCTGCCTAACCTGCTCATCAACGGCTCGGCTGGCATTGCCGTCGGGATGGCAACAAACGTCCCCCCTCACAACCTGACGGAGATATGTGAAGCGATCGAACATCTCATCGATCACTGGCAGACGCCAGACAAGGTCACGCTGGATGATCTGATGACGTACGTGAAGGGGCCAGACTTCCCCACCGGGGGGATCATCGTCGGTCGAGAAGGGATCGTCCAGGCCTACGGTACGGGGCGGGGTCGCATTGTGGTTCGCGCGAAGACGACTATCGAGGAGATGGAGAGGGGGCGCCACCGGATTGTGGTGAGTGAGATTCCCTATCAACTGAACAAGACGACGGTCTTGGAGCGGATCGCCAAGCTGGTCCGCTCGGACCGATTGCGCGGCATCGCGGACATGCGTGATGAATCGGACCGACGTGGCCTGAGCATCGTTATCGAACTAAAGCCTGGCACACAGCCGCGGAAAGCTCTCAACCGTCTGTTCAAGTACACTCCGCTCCAGAGCACCTTCGGGGCCCAGATGTTGGCCCTGGTCGATGGTGAGCCTCAGTTGCTGAGTCTCAAGCGGGCCCTGCAGCGGTACGTGGAGCACCGTCGCGATGTGCTGATTCGACGCATCCGGCACGACCTGGAGAAAGCGCAGCGCCGGGCCCACGTCCTAGCGGGGTTGCTCATAGCCCTGGATCACCTCGACGCGGTCATCACGACGATCAGGGAGTCACCGGACGCGAGCACGGCGAAGGAGCGGCTGATCGAACGGTTCTCTCTCACAGAGATTCAGGCTGAGGCGATCCTTGACATGCCGTTACGCCGGTTGGCAGCGTTGGAACGCCAACGGATTCAGGATGAGCATGCCGAACTCATCGAAGAGATTGAGGATCTCAAGGACCTGCTGGAGTCGCCGCACAAAGTCCTCCAACTGATCAAAGATGAGCTGGGTGAGCTCCAAGCGCAATATGGCGATGAACGCCGCACCTCGATCGTCAGCGGCGATGCGGATCTTGATGAGGAAGACCTCATCGCCCAGGAACAGGTCTTTGTCTCGATCACACAGCGAGGGTACATTAAGCGGGTACCTCTGGACGTATATCGGACCCAGCGCCGGGGGGGGAGGGGCGTGATTAGCGTCGACATCGGGGATGCAGACGAAGTGGTCCATTTCTTCCCCGCTGACACCCTAGACTCCGTCCTCTTCTTCAGCAACCAGGGGAAGGTCTACGAGAAGCGCGGCTATGAAATCCCGGGGGCAAGTCGTACGGCTGAGGGCGAACTACTCGTAGGGCTCATCAGCCTGGACGCAGATGAGCGGATTACCTCGGCCATTGCGGTGTCGGACTTCGAGGAGAAGGGCTACCTCACGATGTTCACCCGAGAGGGTCGGGTCAAGCGAACGGTCTTAAGCGAGTACGAAGACGTGCGGCCGAGTGGGCTAATCGCCATTCGACTCGAGGCCAGGGATCAGCTCGGCTGGGTTCGGCGTACGCATGGAAACCAGGAGCTGATCGTGGTCACGGAGCAGGGACAGGCTTTGCGAATGCGAGAGAACAAGATACCAGCGGTGGGACGGAATGCGCTGGGGGTGTACGCCATCAAGCTAGAACCAGGCGATCACGTGGTAAGCGCCTGCATCGTCGATCCCACGGCTGACTTGCTCACGGTGACGACACAAGGGTACGGAAAGCGCACACCTCTGAGTGAGTTTCGGGTGCAGGGTCGGTACACCAAGGGAGTGCTGTGCTTCAAGGGACGGGGGGCGGGAGCCATTGCCGCGGCCCAGGTGGTGCACCCGGAGGATGAGATCACGTTTGTGACAACAGGTGGTATCGCGCTTCGCACTCACGCTCAGGATATCTCCAGGATGGGCCGAAGGACGCAAGGCGTGAAGGTGATGGATCTCAAAGATGAGGATGAAATCGTATCGGTCGCGGTGCTGAGGGATGAGGGGATGGACGCTGACGAATGATCACCGGCACGAACCTGGTCGAGTAGACTGGAACAGATATGGCAAACCCTCTACGAGAGTGGCAAGCGGGACAGATGCAGGAGCTGGTGTCCGAGCCCGCGCCCGGGATGCTCGCCGAGACGCTGGTGGCCTTCGCCAACTCCGATGGTGGCCGCATTCTGATTGGCGTAGACGAAGAAGGGCGAATCACGGGACAGGCGTTCGCGGACGAGGTTGAGATGGCGCTTCAAGGGGCGGTAGAGAGGTGTCGACCGCCAGTGGAGGCACGGTGGCACCAGTCCGCGACGGAGGCTGGATCGGCGTTCTCCATTGTGGTGAACCGGAGCCCGGAACTACACAGCTTGGCGGACGGTCGCGTGCTAGTTCGGACCGGCTCAGAGAACCGCCCGCTGAGTGGAGAGGAGATCCGCCAACTGGCCGCGACTAAGTCCACCGGCGACTTTGAGGCCGAAGTCGCTCCCGGGGCGCAGCGCGGTGACTTCGAGGATCGGGTCATCGACGAGTTCGTCGAGAAGTGGCAAGAGCGTCAGCACCGTGAGTGGGCGCGCTCGGTGGACGAACTACTTCTGGAGATGGGTGCTCTAACGGACGAAGGGCGACCAACGGTAGCTGGCGTGCTGTTGTTCGCGGCGAGGCCCCAAGTGTTCTTGCCTCAGAGCGGGCTGACTTTCGTCAAGTTCATCGGAAAGGAACCGCGGGGGGAGGACGGACACGCTGGCTACGGACGGCGGGAGGAGATCACGGGTCCCCTACCGCGGATCATCCAGCGGGCCTGGCAGGTCGTGGGTGAGGAGATGCGAAGGGGTGCCACTGTGACCGAGCTCGAGCGCAAGGAGCGCACGGAGTATCCCGTCTCGGCTGTTCGAGAGGCGTTGATCAACGCGGTGGCACACCGAGACTACCGCTTGGGCGGACGCCGGATCGAGGTGCGGATGTTCTCTGATCGGATGGAGATCACCAGTCCGGGCGGCCTACCGGGCTTCATCACGGTGGACAACATCGTCGACGAGCATTTCTCGCGCAACCCACGGATCGTCGCGGGACTCTTCCAATGGGGCTACATCGAGGAATTGGGCCTAGGCGTCGATCTGATGATCGACGAGATGACCCGAGCCGGTCATCCTCCGCCTGAGTTCAGGGACAACCCATACTCCTTCAGCGTCACGCTTCGGAACGTTCTCGAGCGGTCACCGCAACCGGACTGGGTAGGTCGGGTCACAGAGCGACAGGCGAAAGCTCTCAACTATGTGGAGACCAGAGGCCGGATCACGAATAGCGAGTACCGCGATCTGTGCCCCGGCCTGACTGCCGAGACTCTCCGGCTCGACCTGGCAGATTTGGTCGATCGGGGATTACTGCTGAAGATCGGGGCCAAGCGAGGGACGTACTACATCCTGAAGTAGCGGGGGGACATCGATATCCCAAGTTATCCCAAATATATCCCAAGTTATCCCAAGACGGCCTTATGGGGGGCATCTCGAAGACAGACGCAGCCGGAGAAGGGCTCGCCGGCACCAGAGTCAGACTGGCAGTCCAGGCCTGACGGATCGGTCGAGGGCCGAACGGACCAACCTGGATGAAGATCTGCGGCGATGCGGGGTTCTGTCGACCGGGGTAGACCCTCCTCCGCGAAACGGGGCCGGCGTTTGCAGATTGGAGCGGTGCCGAGGAGCGAGATTCCTCGCTACGCCACCAGAATAACGCATTCGTGATTATTGGGTCCTGGTGGAAGCGAAGCCAGGTTGCCAGCGATGAAGCCCCCCTCACCCTAACCCTCTCCCCCCGCGGGTGGAGAGGGGAAACGACGCGGAGCTCGTGTCCTGGTGCCGCCGCTATGTGTCGGCTGTAGAGAGAGCAGGTAAGCGCGTTTGGATTCTGGCGGCGACCATAGCGAGGGTGCGGGTCGCTGACGCTCCTTTGGCTGACCGCCCAGTGGTGTACGGCCGGCGTGGTTCCCTCGATTCTGAGTACTGCGTGGCTTGCACAGCCGAGCTGGACCCCATCCAGCACCTGTGAGGGTCAGGAATGGGAGAGGTCATCGGGGTGTCGGGGATGGGCCACGGTGCGGATAGTGGTTGGCGAAGCGGGCTCCGTGGGGCAGCGGGCGGACCACAGATCCGCCCGAAGGGGCGTCGGGGGTGGACGCGGTGCCGAAGAGTGGAATTCCTCGCCGCGCTACCAAGAGAACGCATTCGTTGTTTTCGGGTCCGGGTGGAAGCGAAGCCAGGTTGCCAGCGATGAAGACCCCTCACCCTAACCCTCTCCCCCGCGGGGGAGAGGGGAAACAACGCGGAGCTCGTGTCCTGGCGCCAGATACGTGAAGACCTGTGACTGGCATCTTGGTTTGCCAGACGTTGAAGATATCCGAATTGTGCTTTCAGTCGAGTCCAGATTCCGTTTTCGCGAGAGAGAGGAGGCTATGAGATGGATCTGCAGCTGAGTGACGAACATCGTATGATTCGGGATATGGCCCGCGATTTTGCGCGGGCCGAGATCGCACCGGTCGCCGCGGAATTCGACGAGACTGGGGAG
>SKQX01000089.1 GCA_007118795.1 Thermoflexales bacterium
CGATCATGCCCGATCCCATGTCCATCACCAACAGTCGGTGGCGCAGGGGATCCCCCTGATCCGTCAGGAGCTTGACAACCTCCTGGGCCTCCCAGGCGGCAACCAACATCGGCGTCGCCGCCGGCGTGCCCAGCTCCGATTCAAGACCCTGGGCGGGCAGCCCGTCCCCATCTCCGTACAGGGCGTGCAGCCCCTTGTCCCCCGGGAGGATGGTCATCACCTGTCCCAGGAACCCGGCGATGCTGCCGTGGACCATGGGTATGCCCAAAGCCCCGGCCCCGTCCTGAAGCATCATCCGGGTCGGCAGGCGGTCCAGGGCGTCCACGACCACGTCGACCCCGTCCAGGAGCTCCGCGAGGTTCTCCTCCGTCAATCTCGTCGCGTGACACGCCACCTGTACAGCCCCATTCACCGCGGACACGCGCCGGTCCGCCGCCTCAGCCTTCTTCATCCCCAGGGTGTCCAACGTCCCCAGCAACTGCCGGTTGAGATTGTGACCTTCGAACACGTCGTGGTCGATCAGAACCAGGGACCCGACGCCCATCCGGGCGAGGGCCTCGGTGACGTACCCCCCGAGGCCGCCCAGGCCAACGACGGCAACCTTGGCACGAAGCAACGCCGCCTGCCCCTCCAGCCCAATGGTACCCAGGTTGCGGACATATCGTTCGGGGACAATGCCGCAGTCTATGGCCGCCAGCTCGACGGCCTGAATCGACCCCACAGCGTCAGCCAGCCCATGCACCTGGCGGAGACCGATGACACGATGTCCTTCGACGGCCTGCGCCAGCTCCTCGATCTTCTCCTTCAGAACCACGTCTTCCATAGCTATCAACCTCCTTGTCCTCTAACGCCGCATTGTACGCCGCCAGCCCGAACCGTCAACCCCCGACTGGAGACAGGCCAACCCAGCTCCGACACCGCGGCCTCTTTCCCCCGAGCTAGAACTAGCCCGGCCACGCCAGGCCTTGAAGGTGGCTCTCACCTCGCCATCAGTATTGACCCCACCAATTTAGCTAGCCACCACTTCGTGAACACCCTTGTCTTGCCGGCTCCCATTCGCGGCGGTATAATGGCTTGGGCCGCATGACGCTGGGTGGAGACCTGACCGGAGGAGGACCGCGTGGACCTTGCACTCAAAGAGGCCTTTAGCACCCGCTGGGACACCTATTTCCCCGGCGCCGAGCTTCCTGTCGCCTTCTACTACACCGACGAGTCTGACCGTGCCCCGGCGACCGAATCGGTGGACCCCTTTCGCTGCCTCATCCGCGACCTGGCCGCCGTCCGTGAGGGCGTGTCCCGTCGTTTCGACGGCGAGAGCCTCCGCTGCGGCGGAGCGCGGCGCTACCTCGGGTTCGAGCCCGATGTGATGCCGAGCTTCGCCTACTTCCTCTCCTGTGGCATTCCGGGCGAATTGGAGGGCGAGCGCTACAAGCAATCGCCCGAGTTGGTCGAGGCGTACCTTGAGAGCCAGCCCGTCTTCGAGGCCCCGGCCCGATTCGCGGTCTTCAAGCGCTGGGATCACCTCGATGTCGATGATCAGCCGTCGGTAGTCATCTTCTTCGCGCGGCCCGACACTCTCTCCGGCCTCTTCACCCTGGCCAATTTCGACGAGGCAGATCCTCAGGCGGTCATCGCGCCCTTTGGTGCCGGCTGTGGGTCCATCGTCTACCATCCCTACCGAGAGCTCGATGCCGATCCTCCCCGCGCTGTGCTGGGTATGTTTGACATCTCGGCCCGCCCGTGTGTGGATCGCGATCTCCTCACCTTCGCCGTCCCCTGGCCCAAGTTCACCCGCATGGTCGATCACATGGATGAGAGCTTTCTCATCACCGACTCGTGGCATGCCGTCCAAGCCAGGATGACACGGCGCCAGGGCCAGACGGAGGGCTCTGACGAATCCCCTTGCGCGGCCCAGGAAGCCCAGGCGCCGCAAGCAGGCAACACCGCTTCATACGAAGACGGGCGAACCCGGAGGAATCTGTGAAACCCAGAGACTACACCCCACTACTGACTGAGCTGGAGCAGGACTACCGCGACCACGCGCCCACCTCGGCCGTCCTTCACACAGAGGCCCACCGCAGCCTCATAGACGGCGGCAGCCATGCCCTCCGCCTTCACCAGCCCTTCCCCCCGCGCATCGTCGCTGCCAAAGGGGGGTGGGTCCGGGACGAGGACGGCCATGCCATCCTCGACTTCTGGCAGGGCCACCTGGCCAACGTGCTGGGCCACAACCCCCAGGTGGTCACCACGGCCCTCGCCCGAGCTCTCGGCGACGACTGGGGACTCCAGACCGGCTTCACGGACCGGTTACAGATCGAGACCGCGGAAATTCTCTGCCGCCAGACTGGAGCGGAGCGGACTCGCTTCACCACCAGCGGGACGCTGGCCACGATGTACGCCATCATGCTGGCTCAGAGCTTCACACAGCGGGACCGAGTGATGAAGGTCGGAGGCGGTTGGCACGGTGCCCATCCCTGGGGCCTGAAGGGCATCCATCATCACCCGGGACGTCCGCGCTTTCAGCAGTTGGATAGCGAAGGGCTGCCTGCCCTCCTGGCCGACGCCGTGGTGGTGACTCGTTTCAACGACACCGACCTACTGCGCGACCACTTCCGCCGCCATGGCGACCAGCTCGCTTGCTTCATCCTGGAACCCTTCGTGGGTGCCGGCGGTTTCATCGCCGCCAGCCGCGAATACGTCTAGACAGCCCGCGAGCTGACGCGACGCCACGGCACACTGTTCATCTTCGACGAAGTAATCACCGGTTTTCGATTCCGGCCCGGCGACGTGGGCAGGCTCTACGATGTCGAACCCGATCTGGCGACCTTCGGCAAGACCATCGGCGGGGGGATGCCCGTCTCGGCAGTGGCTGGGCGAGCCGACGTTCTTGAGTTAGCCGGAAAGTCTCAGGAGCAGCGCGTGCGTTTCTCCGGGGGCACCTACTCAGCACACCCCGCTGCGATGCTGGCTGCCAGGACCGTGATGAACCATCTGACAGACCACGAGACGGAGATCTACCCCCAGCTGGCGGAGCTGGGCCAGGCCATCCGCGTCGCCGTCGAAAACGCGTTCACTGAGGAGGGCATTCGCGCTCAGTGCACCGGCTATGGGAACGACGTCCTGACCGGAAGCTCCCTCTTCAGGATCCACTTCCCCTATCAACCGGGCGCCGAGCTCACTAGCCCGGACCAGGTTTCGGACCCGGCCCTGTGCGACACCACCCTGGCTGAGCGGGTTCTACCCCTGGCGCTGCTGCTCGAGGACGTCTATCTCCTCTTGGCACACGGGGGCGTCGCTACGGCCCACACGGCCGCCGACGTAGAGACCCTAGAAGCTGCGTGCCGGCGCGTCGCGCGCCGCTTGCAGCCTCACGTCGGCAGCTAAGGCAGCCGGTCCCGCCACGGTGTCGTCGAGCCACGTCTGCACAGTAACCCTGACGTGCTTGCTTGACCGACTCCCGTTCACGTCGCGGCTGGACTAGCCTGAATGCCAGCACCGCAGTTCCGGTTCCGGCACCACCGTTCCGGCTGGCCCGGTGCGCCCGCCGTGCCGAGGGCGAGCCGCTTCGTCCCCGTGCACTCTAGCGCGGATATTCCAGCGAGGCCTGGAGACGACACCTCCGAGGGCGACACCCTCGACTAGATCCGTTCCGAGCCAGGATAGACGATCCCTTCCATCAGACAGCCGGAGCCCTGACGGGCTCCGGCTGTCGGCCTTGTCCTCTTACCCCTGGCTCAACTAGCTCGGGTCACATCTTCGCCTCACCGCGGCCGGTCTCGACCCCTTTCCAGGCCACTACGACGGCGACGGTGATGATCGCTGCTACCACGACCTCCGGCAGACCGTGGGTGATACCCACTGTTACAGCCACTCCCGGCGCCATGTAACCCCGAAGGGTAGCCATGGTTAGGACCAGAATCGTGTTGGTCAACGTACCCACGGCTGCAGCGATGACGAGCGCCGCGTACTCGTTGATGCGCTTGACCCCGGCGTAGGAGAAGTATGCCGTGATACCGATGAAGATACGAGGGAGAATCGCGATGAGAGGGTCCTTGAACAACGGCACCGTGGCCTGTATGAAGCTAAACAGCCCGAATATGGTGCTGATGATCCCACCCACGATCCATCCTTCCATGACCCCGCCGATGATGGCCGGCACGTGCATGATCGTCGCATTGCCCGCTGCCGTGGGGACCGGGACAAAGCCCAGTCGGGTCCACCCCATAAGGATCGTTATGGCTGACAGCACCCCAGCGACAACAATACTCCGTACCGAAAGACGTGGCTCGTCTAGACGTGGCTCTCTCGTCACAACTACTGACTCATCCATCCTGTGCCTCCTTGCTAGGACCTCCGGTCGGTTCTCAGTTCCGGGACACAGTCCCGGCCCCAGCCGTCACCCGTCTTGCCTCGCCCGTTCTTCCTCCCAGACCAATCTCTCGATAGTCACCTCCTCCTCCACCCGTCGATGGCTGCCCGTCATCGGACCTACAGATCTCGAGCCGCTGGGATCCCTCCGAGCGACTCGGCTGTGGTGACCGCCCGGACAACGGCCTCTGCCAGGACCTCGGCAGACGCAGCACCGACCACACTAGGATCAGCCCCTTCGCCCTTCCTCGACCGCTTCCCGGTGGCCAGGGCGAAGACTGTGTCCCCATCGAACATCGTGTGAGCGGGTCGGATCGTCCGAGCCAATCCGTCTTGCGCCATCTGGGCCATCTTGTTGGCCCCTTCCTTGTCCAGGTAGGCATTGGTCGCCACCACGGCCAGGGTGGTGTTCCCTAAGCCAAGGATCGTCTGACCCAAGTTGCCCTGCATTCGCTTGACAGTGTTCAGGAACCCGCCCACCACAGGCTTCTGAGTACCAGCGAGGATAGTTCCCTGCTCCGGATCGACGACATCGCCGAACGCATTCACGGCGACGATAGCGCCGACCACGATGCCTCTCCCAATCCTCAATGAAGCTGTTCCGAGGCCACTCTTGGTGGCGAATTTGGGGCCCAGTAGTTTCCCTACAGTAGCTCCGACTCCGGCTCCTGAGCAGCCCTCGGCGACCGGGCCATCCGATGCCGACTCACAGGCTTGATATCCAGCGTCAGCGTCCGGGCGAGCGCCCGGGTCTCCAATGGTCAAGTCGAACAACACCGCGGCCGGCACGATGGGTACCACGCCAACCCCAACGTCGAACCCCACCCGGCGCTCCTCCAGCCAGCGCATAACCCCCGTCGCTGCGGAGAGCCCGAAGGCGCTTCCACCCGTCAGCAACACAGCGTTGACTCGTTCCACCAGGTTGACCGGACGCATCAAGTCGGTTTCGCGAGTGCCCGGCGCCGAGCCTCTGACGTCCACCCCCCCGACGCCACCCTCCTGACACAGCACCACTGTGCACCCGGTAATACCCTCGAGATCCGTGTAGTGACCAACCTTGATACCTTCTACGTCGGTGATACCGTGGTGCACGGCTAGCCTCGCAATAGATAGAACACGCGAGTAATGGTTTGGTTACAGCCTGTGGGCATACGTGCCAGGGTCCAGTCTACTCCCGCACACCGACGAAACGCATCGCAGCCAGCACGTAGAGTTTGGTGGCCTCGATCAACTGCTCCAGGTCCAGCCATTCGTCCACTTGATGTGGCACGTGGATGTTTCCCGGGCCGCAGGTGACGATGGGTATGCCCGCCCGGCTGTTGAGGATCGTGCCGTCGGTGGAACCAGGCACGCCACCGTAGACGGGCTCGCCGCCCGTTAAGTCGCGATAAGCCTGATCCAGAACTCGCACGATCGGCTCGTCGCGACTGGTCGACGTAGGCGCGCGCGCCTCGATCACCGCCACATCGAATCTGGGGGCTGGGTTCCCCTGACCATCGGCCTGGGGACATAGTGCCAGCATCTCCGACGCGAGCTTCTCCGCAGACTGCCCGGGAATCAGACGAACGTCTAGAACTGCCTCCGTCTGCCCGGGCATCACGTTGTTCTGGGGCTCTCCCTTGACCGGCGAGCGCACAATGGTTGGCGTGATGCTCGGCTCGCCCAATAACTCGTCCGATCCGTACACCTCGATCTGCGTCCGTTCCAGGTCGTGCATCTGGACCAGGAAGTCAGCCATTGGGTAAGCCGAGTTAACTCCGGTTCGAGGCATGCAACCGTGGGCCATCTTCCCCGTAGCCGTCACGCGCACCCACATCACCCCTTTCTGGGCAATACACAGATGGTTCTCCTCCGGCTCGCAGATGATGGCTGCGTCCACGCCTTCCGCCCAGCCTTGATCCACGAAATCCTTGATACCCAGCATGCGACCCTCTTCATCGCACACAGCACCGATGAGCAGGTCGCCTCCAAGGGTGATCCCGCTTTCGACGACGGCCTTGACAGCGCATATGGCAGCCACCAGGCCACCCTTCATGTCGTCCGCTCCACGGCCGTACATCCTCCCATCTACGATCTGAGCCGAGAAGGGAGGATAGGTCCATTGGTTAGGATCCCCTTCGGTGACCACATCCGTATGGCCCTCGAACATCAGTGTCCTGCCGCCGTCAGCCCCGCGCCAGCGACCGATCACGTTAGGGCGCCCGGGCTCGACGAACTCGAAGGCGGTATCCAGCCCGATCTCCCCAAATCGCGCCTCGACCCAGCGCGCTGCCTCCTCCTCGCCCTCTCCTCTGTCCGGTCGGTACACACTGGGAATCCGTACCAGCTCCTGAGTCCATTCGATGATCTGATCCTCGTCCAGCAACGACAGGACTCGTTCCTCAAGCTCGGTGATCACAGCCCTGTTCCTCCCTTACAAGATCCACTCCGCGCCAGCCTAAAACGGGAAGTAGCTCTGCAGACCCAACATCAGCACAGAAAACACCAACCCCACACCGTAGGCCAGGTAATCCATTCGCTGGAACCTGAGTCGCACGAAGCTGCTCCGTCCCCGGCCACCCACGTAACAACGTGCCTGCATCGCCAGAATCAAGTCCTCGCCACGACGGAAGGCGTCTACAAATAGGGGCACGATGAAGGCAGCTACCTGTCGCGCCCTGCTGACGAACTCCAGCTTGCTCTTATGCGCCACGTTGGCTCCCCGGGAGGCCTGAGCCTTCATGATGGTCTCCAACTGCTCGCCCAGCAGCGGCACGAAACGCAGAGAGATGGTACCCACCAGCGCCAGTTCATTCGCCGGCACGCCGAACCTCGAGAAGGGCTTCAGCATATCCTCTATGCCGTGAGTGATATCGGTCAGGGTGGTCGTGTTTGTCAGCAAGCTGGTCAGAAAAAGAAGTTCAACGAATCGCGCTGCCGAGACGATGACGAGCTGGACGCTACCATTCGTGATGTGGATCCAGCCCCACCTGAAGTACGTTCGACTCGCCATGCCGTGAGGCGTAAACGCATCACCATAGAACAACAGCTGGAGAATCGCCAGCACGATAATCAGGGGGAGAGCCGGCTTGAGCCCAAAGAAGATGTACTTGAGCGACACACCCGACAGCAGCACCAGGCCCAGGGTCACCAGCAGCAGAATCGCGTTGGCTACGTAGGACATGCTGAACGTCACAGCGATAGTGATGAAGAGAAAGACCGATATCTTCGTCCTGGGATCGAGCCGATGAATCAGCGAGTCGCCTGGTAGGTACTGACCAATGGTGATGTTTCGCAGGAACTCAAAATCTTCCATATCTCCTCCACCCCTTCGTCAACGGTCACGGGAACCCGCTCCACTCCGATGCCACGAGCTCGCAAATCGTGCGCTACTTGCGTAACCTGGGGGACGTTCAAGCCGTGCTGGAACAGCTCCTCCGGTTGCGAGAAAACTTCACGGGTGGTGCCGCTCATGACCACCCGCCCGTCGTCCATCACGTAGACCCGCTCCACTAACTCTGCCACCTCTTCCATGTTCGGTGACACGAAAACCAGCGTCAAGCCATGCTCTTTATGGAGAGCCAGCAGACGCGCCATCAACTCCTTACGCCCGCGCGGATCGACGCCTGTCGTCGATTCGTCGAGAATGAGCACCTCCGGACGAAGCGCCAGGACGCCCGCCAAGGCTGTCTTGCGCATCTCCCCACCACTGAGCGAGAACGTGAAGCGATCCTTGAACCGCTCAAAATCCAGACCCACCATCTCCATGGCCCACTTCACCCGCTCCCGTCGGTCCGCCTGCACCATGCCCAATCTCTTCGGCCCGTAGGCAATGTCATCCCCCACCAGCTTCTCGAACAGCTGCTGCTGAGGGCTCTGAAAAACCAGCCCGACTCGCTGTCGAACCCGTTTGATGTCGATCTTTGGATCACTCATGTCCTCGCCGTCGACCAGAACCTTGCCCGGTTCGCGAGGCCGGATGAGGCCATTGAAGTGCTGCACAACCGTCGACTTGCCCGATCCGGTGCGACCAATAATGCCCACTGACTCCCCCATGTGGATCTCCATGTCCACGCCCTTCAGTGCTGTGATCTCCAGGGGGGTGTCGCGCAGATATACGTGATGCAGGTCGTTAATCTGGATGAATGGGGCTTCGCTCACTGCCTGCGTCCTCCTTTGACTCGACGCTCAACCTCGTCAACCAGCTCCTCAACCATCACCACGTCAGTCGGGAAGGTTGGATCGCGCCCGTTGAGACGATAGGCTAACTCCTTGGGCTGCGGCACATCCAACTGCAGAGCTCGCAGCTCCTCAACGTGGTCAAACACCGCCCGGGGACTCGCCTCCAGAACGATCTTCCCCTCTTCCATCACGACCACCCGGTTGCCCTCCGTCGCCTCGTGCATGAAATGGGTGATGGCGATGACCGTCATCCCCTCCTCGTTCAGAGCGCGCACTGCCCGCAGTACCTCCTCGCGCCCCTTGGGGTCTAGAAGAGATGTGGCTTCGTCCAGTATGAGGATGTCGGGCTTGATGGCAATGGCACCAGCGATAGCCACCCGTTGCTTCTGCCCCGCCGACAGCCGGTGCGGCGGCCGATGGCGATGCTCCAGCATGTCGACCACCTCCAGCGCCCAATCCACGCGTAGCCGCAACTCATCGCGGGGCACTCCTATATTCTCCGGCCCAAAAGCTACATCCTCCTCCACGATAGTCGCAACGATCTGATTGTCTGGCACCTGGAAAACCATGCCCACGCTGCTCCGGATCGCAAGCAGATTCTCCCTCCTTCGGGTGTTCAGTCCCTTGACCCAGACATCGCCTGCAGTCGGCTGGAGGAGCAAATTGATGTTCTTAGCAAGAGTTGACTTACCAGACCCATTGTGACCGACGATAACCAGATAGTCACCTGCCTGAACATCGAGGTCGATCCCCTGCAGAGCGTGAATGGGAAAGTCGGAGTCTGGGTTATAGTGAAAGTGGACTCCCTCCATACGAACAATTGGATCACTCAAGGGCCCAGTCCTTTCGTATCATTCCTTGGAATAGCGGTTGCCCACGCGGTGGAGCGTATGGGCTTGTCCTAGCAGTGGACATCGGGGTGAGCAGTCGTGCCTGTCCCGTGAATTGGGGCGTGGTCACGGCAATAGCTATGGTAGGGGGCACAGGCCCTATGCGTTTTTGAAACGGCAACGTACCAGAGCGTAGGCGAGTCAAGCGGCCAAGTCCGGTGGTTGCCTGATGTCAAGAATGCCTGCCCTTGCACGTTGCCGTAGAAGGTATTGACAGGGTCACTGTAGTATGGTAGAATGCGTCAGTCGGCGTCGACTGTATACATTCTACCATACAGGGGGTCGATTGTCAAGCTCATGCTTCCTCCGATCAGGTTTCTCGAACGCTTCCAAATCTGAATAGCGTCTGAACAACCCACACGGTTCTGGTGGAGCACATTGGAGACCAACGTGAAGAGCCTCGACCCCGTCGTCCATCGATCGCTGAGAGAGGTAGCCACAGCTACTCTCCGTCAAGCCATCCGGGATGGCGTCTTCAGGCCCGGAGAACGGATCCTGGAGAATGAGGTGGCCGATCGGATTGGCATCAGCCGCGCACCCATCCGCGAGGCACTGCGGGAACTGGAGACGGAGGGGCTTGTCGTCAGCGAACCTCATCGGGGGACCTTCGTCGTGGAGCTCTCCCAGGTCGATCTCTGGGAGATCTACACCCTGCGCGCGGCTGTCGAGGGACTGGCCGCCCGTTTGGTAACCGAGAACTCCGACGCAGAGGCGCTGGTGGAGCTCGAACAGATCTTGGCAGAGATGAAGCAAGTTGCCCAGCAAAGCGATCCGAGCCGACTTGCCCGGCTCGACATGCATTTCCACGAGGTGCTGTGCCGCGCTTCAGGCCACTCGCGCCTGCTGGACGTCTGGGTGAGCATGAATGACCAGATCCGCACCTTGATTGACCTCACCAATGACCTCTACCTACCGGCCGAAGAGATCGTACAGCTCCACTCTGAGGTCGTCGCCCACATTCAGAACGGCTGCGGTCGCCTGGCTGAGGAAGCACTGGCCCGCCACGTTCTAGATGTGGGTCAGCGCATCTGCGATCAACAAATCCGCGACTTCCACTCGTCCGAAAGTTAGCGACCTTCTAAGGAGGAACTCCGTGAGCCGCAACAAAGTAACCATTCTCAGTCTTCAGGAGAAGAAGCAAGCTGGCGAGCCCATTACTATGCTGACAGCCTACGACTACCCTACCGGGTTACTCGTAGATCGAGCCGGCATTGATATCATCCTCGTCGGGGATTCTCTGGCTATGGTCGTCCTGGGCATGGAGAACACTGTCTCGGTGACCGTGGACGAAATGCTTCACCACTGCAAGGCCGTCGCGCGCGGGGCCAAGAATCCTCTCCTGGTTGGGGATCTGCCCTTCATGTCCTACCAGGTGGACCCCAGGGAAGCTGTTCGCAACGCGGGCCGGTTCCTGAAAGAGGGAGGCATGGACGTGGTCAAATTGGAGGGGGGTTGTGAGGTCGCCCGAACCGTCAAGGCTATTGTAGACGCTGGCATCCCTGTTATGGGCCACATTGGCCTCACGCCCCAGACCATCTCCAAGCTCGGCGGCTACCGGGTGCAGGGTAAGGACGTCGCCTCGGCTAAAGCCCTCATCGATGACGCCCACGCCCTGGAGGAAGCCGGTGCCTTCAGCTTGATTCTGGAGGCAATCCCCAGCCCCCTGGCGGAACTCATCTCCGAGGGGTTGCGGATCCCCACCATAGGGATAGGCGCCGGCCCACACTGCGACGGCCAAGTCTTGGTCACTCACGACCTGATCGGCCTGTTCGATCGATTCGTTCCCAAGTTCGTCAAGCAATACGCCGATACCTTCTCCTCCACCGTCGAGGCTCTCGAGCAGTACCGGGATGACGTGCTCGAGGGCGCCTTTCCGGCGGCCGAGCACGGTTACGGTATGAGCGAGGAGGCTCTGGAAACGCTCATAGCCGAGCTAGGTCAGGACTCCTGAGTAGATAGGGCTGATGACTATGCATATCACCATCGTGGGTGCCGGGGCGATGGGCAGCCTCTTCGGGGCCAAGCTCTCCGTGGCAGCCCGAGTCACGCTCCTAGACCCCTGGATCGAACACGTGCGTGCGGTGCAGGACCATGGGCTGACCATCGTGGGACTGGACGGCAGCGAGATGAACCTCCCCCTGACCGCCACCAGCGATCCCGACACGGTGTCCGAGGCCGACCTCGGGATCATCTTCGTCAAGTCCCACGCCACACAGGAGGCTAGTCAGTGGGTCAGCCGTTTCTTGGCTGACGACGGTTTGGCCCTGACACTGCAGAATGGCGTGGGAAACGCCGACACGATCAGCCACGTGCTCGGCCGAGACCGCGCAGTGGCCGGCGTCACCTCCCACGGAGCGACCTTGCTGGGCCCCGGACGCGTGCGTCACGCCGGCCAGGGGCCAACTCACCTCGGCACGCGCCCTGAGGTGGCCGATCGGCTGTCACGCGTGGTTCGAATCCTCCGGGAAGCCGGCTTTGAGGTCCACATCTCGGAGAACCTGGAGAGCCTGGTGTGGAGTAAGCTACTCATCAACGTGGGGATCAACCCTCTGACGGCGATCCTTCGTGTTCCGAACGGTGAACTGCTGAATATACCGTCGGCGAGGGTGCTGATGTCCCGGGCTGTGGCAGAGGCTGAAGCAGTCTGCCGTGCCAAGGGCATTGAGCTCACTTACAGCGATCCGCTGGCCAGGGTGGAGGACGTAGCCCGGGCTACGGCGGCCAACCGCTCATCTATGCTCCAGGACGTGGTGCGCGGTGCTCCCACCGAAATCGAGGTCATCAATGGAGCTGTCGTTGAGGAGGGGCACAGGACAGGCGTGGACACTCCCGTAAACTCGTGTCTGGTAGAGCTGGTCCGCGCTCTTGAGGACAGCTACCAGGTGCGCGTGGATGCACCCGGGTAAGCCCTAGAACAGGACTCCCGAGGTGGTAGCTGCTTTACCCCGGGGTCGCCCTACCTCCGGTCGTTGGACGCGAAGCTGTCACCAGGCGCTTATCGTAACGAGAACCGTTGATCTAGCGCAGGCCGAATAGCTCGGCCCCTGTGCCCAACAGTCGCGCTCTCCGCTATCCCTGCGTCGGCTGTGCTCCTTCATGGCAGGGGCCATCGGCAGCGCTGAATGGGATCGCCCGGCAGATCTCGATGGCGCGCCGCAGTCCGCCCTTACAGCCGCTCCCCCCGCGGGCCTCCATGACGAAGAGCTGCCGCTCCTTGCGGCGTGGTGACACGCTTGTCGCCGACTCGGTTCCCGGTATCATGCGAATCCAGAGCCGAGGCCGCCCGCTCGTTGCCCGTACCCGTCTGGGACGCAGGCTCTGCGCAAAGATCCGTCGTGAGGAGGAACGTGTGACACACAACAAGACCGCCTGGCGATCCTTTCGCCCCATCGCGTGGCTTCTACCGCTAGCCCTTCTTATGGCCACGGCCTGTGAGCCCCTGGCGGCGCCCACGCCGACGGCCACTCCAGCACCGACCCCCACGCCGACGCCTCCTCCGGCGCCCCCAACGGTCACCGCATCGCCGACGCCCACCCCACCCAAGGACGCCCTCGTTCCGCCGGGGCCTTTCACACCACCGCCGCCCGGTTTCGACCCCACCCCACCGCCGCCCCCCGACCCGGCCGCGGATGACCCCGACCCGTGGGTGCGGGACTATATCGAGCTGGTCACCGCCATGCTTAACAGCGACCAGAGCGTCCAGGCGGTCCTCGACGTCCTCACGACCTGGGCAGCGCCGTCCGAGGAGGCCCGGACCGAGATCGAGCCCTTCGTGTGGGCCAGAGCCGCCGATCTGGATGGTGACGGGGTCGACGAGTGGCTCTTGAGCCTCCCCATCCCGGGCGAGGACTATGCCTTCATGTGGCTCCCCACCTATCTCGTGATCTTCGACACCGACCAGGACCTCTTCATACCCCGGAGCGTCATCCGCGGGGCCCGGGCTTACGCCGTCACGGCCCACCAGCCCACCCTCCGGATGATTGAGGACATCACGAACGACGGGCAGACGGAAGTGCTGATCGAGGAGGCCTGGTGCGGGGCCCACACCTGCTTCACCGGGCTCACGGTCGGACGCTGGGACGGGGCCCGGTGGCACGACCTGGCCGCCGAGCCCATCTACCAGGCTTACTCAGACCTGACAATCGCGGATCGCGACGGGGACGGTGCCCTGGAGTTCATTATGCACGGGGGGACCTTTGGGTCTTTGGGCGCGGGCCTACAGCGGGCTCACACCTGGGTATTCGCGTGGGAGGACGGGACCTACCGGCTCGTCGAGGACATCCCCGACCCGTCGGACCACCCCTACTACTTGATGCTCGACGCGAACACCGCCCTGGCGCAAGACGATTGGGACCGGGCCTTGGAGCTAGCCAGCCAGGTAGTGAGCGATCCTGACTTCGACGAACTCATGGCACCAGTAGAGGAAGTCGATAAGCAGCGCATCGTGAGCTATGCCGCCGTCCAGGCCATGCTGGTCCACGCCCACCGCGACGACGTCGCCGCCATGGAGGCTGTCCTCGACCAGGCCCTGAGCCACGGCTTCGTCGAGCCCAACATCTACAGCGAGGCGGCCCAGCGGATGCTCCATGTCTACCGCGAGACTGCGGACCCCGTCCAGGCGTGCAGCGCGATGCAGGACGTGGTAGTGGAGCGGCCGGATGAGGCCGTCTTCTTCCAGTGGTACGGGTACAACACCGAACGTATCACCGTGGACGATATCTGTCCCCTAACGGATCCGACCGAGGACGAGCCGACCCAACTCTGATCCGCACCCACGGCGAGGAAGTGCCAGGCACCGTGGGGGCTAGATGCCTGGCACTTCTGCACTAACTCCCGCGCGCCTTGTACCCCCGGCCTGCCCCTCCACCTCCGCCCCACAACCCTCCCCTGAGTGCCAGGCATCTAGCCCGCCCATCGGCACCCCACCCTAACGGTGCCAGGCTCCTGCCCCCTCGATTGCCCCCTCGTCCAAGCCGGTCTATAATGACCGCACCATCAACAGACAAGGCCAAACTCGGCCCGCAAGCACGAGGGGGATCGGATGGCCCACATCGACCTGCTCCTGACGGGTGGTGACCTGCTCACCGTAAACAAGCCCTTCGACCGCTTCTCGCCCGGCGCCCTCGCCATCCACGACGGCGTCATCGAGGCCGTCGGCCCAGCAAGAGAGATCACAGACACATACACCGCCGACGAGGTGGTCGACTGCCAGGGCTGCGCCATTATCCCCGGACTGGTCAACGGCCACACCCACGCACCGATGACCCTGCTGCGCGGCCTCGCCGACGACCTCCGGCTCGACGTCTGGCTGATGGGCTACATGATGCCCGTCGAGCGCGAGTTCGTGCGTCCCGACTTCTGCTGGCTGGGGGCCCAGCTGGCGTGCGCCGAGATGTTCCGCTCGGGTGTCACCTGTTACGGCGACATGTACTACTACGAGGAGGCCGTGGCCGATGCCACCGCCGAGGCCGGTATGCGCGCCGTCTGCGCGCAGTCGATCCTGAAGTTCCCTACCCCCGACTCCGCCAGCTTCGACGCTGGACTCCGCCTGGCTCAGGACTTCGTGACCCGCTGGGTGGGTCACGACCTCATCCTCCCGGCCGTCGGACCGCACGCCGCTTACACCGCTACCGCTGAGCTGCTCCGCGGAAGCACACAGCTAGCCCGGGCGTACGACGTGCCCATCCACATCCACATCGCCGAGACGGAGGAGGAGGTCAGCCAGCAGGTGGAGACCCACCAACGGCCCGTTGTCAGCTGGCTGGAAGACCAGGGGCTCTTTGAAGCTCCGGTTACCGCCCACCACTGCGTCCATCTCGACGACGACCAGCTCCGCGTCTTGCGGCACCACCGCGTCGGCATCACCCACAACCCCTCCAGCAACCTCAAACTAGCCAGCGGCTTCGCACCGGTAACCCGCATGCTGGCCCTCGGCATCCCGGTCTCCGTCGGGACCGACGGAGCCGCCAGCAACAACGACCTTGATATGTTCGAGGAGATGCGATTGGCGGCCCTCCTGGCCAAGGGCGTAAGCGACGACCCCACGGCCCTGCCCGCCCGCCAGGCCCTGGCCATGGCCACCCGGCTGGGTGCCGAGGCTCTCCACGTAGCCCACCAGACCGGATCATTGGAGGTGGGGAAGCAAGCCGATGTCGCTGTCGTGGACCTGGAGCGCATCCACCTGACGCCCCGCTTCGAGCACGGCAGCGATGGCGGCGACTCCCTGGCCTCGGCTCTCGTCTACTCCGGAAAGAGCACCGACGTCCGCCACGTCCTGTGCAACGGACGCTGGGTCATGCGAGACAGAGAGCTGCTCACGCTGGATGTGGAGGAGCTACGTCGACGGGCTGCGAAGGTGGCGGGCCGGATCGATACCTTCCTGGCGGCCCGGGAGGAGAATGTCCTCAGCAAACTGGTCGCCATCGGCGGCGTGGATCGCGTCGAGACCTTCGAGGTCCAAGTGCGGATACGATTTGACGACGCTGCCGTCGTGGAAGAGGTGCTGGAAAGGGAACACCTGACCCCGGTCCGCACCTCGCGGCGGCACCAGTACGACACCTACTTCCTCTTCGGCGAGCGGGATACCAGCCGTCTGCGCTACCGCGAGGATGAAGTTCTGGCCGAAACCGTTGACGGCCAGATCGAGAACGTCGTCTACCGGCTGACGCTCATCGGCGAGACGAAACACCGGGAGTTCCCCCGCTCGATCCTCCTCTCCCGGTCCCGCTTCGACGCGCCTGCCACCCACAGCAGACGCTTCTACCGCGAGTATTTTCAGCCGGAGGATGAGATTCGGGTCCACAAGCACCGCCGCCGCTACCACGTCCGGTACGGAGGTACCGACTTCGCCCTCAACCTCGATCGCGTCACCCGGCCCCCGCTCCCCGGCGTTTACCTGGAGATCACGAGCCGCACCTGGTCGGCGCAGGACGCTGAGCGCAAGGCCCAGCTGATGGCCGAGCTGTTGGATCTGTTCGGGGTGGCAACCCGCGAGATCGTCAGGGCGGAGTACGTTGAGCTGGCCGCCGATCAACTGGGGTCTCCAGCCCCGAATCCATGAGCACGCCGAGATTTCCGCAGCTCGCCCCCGGAGCCGGCGGCGCTGTGGATCCCGTGTCCGCCGGATACGACGCTTGCCGACAGAGATCTCTGGATCTCTATACCAATGCCGTTACACGGCTAACTCCAGGGCGATTCACCGTGCTCTCACCGCCTCCAGTAGCCCACAGCCGATCGCCACCGCCCGACTCGGATCGCCCGGCCGCTCCAGCACAACCGCCACCGCGTAGCGCTCATCGCCCTCACCCGCGGTCCATCCCAGGAACCACGCGTGAGGCGCTCCCTCCCCGGCCACCGCCAGGCTCCACAGCCCGTTCACTCCGCCCCACTCCGGCCAGGCCGCCAGCAACTCCTGGGCCTTCCCGGCCCCGATCACCGCCCGGGCAGCGCCGTCGCTGGGCACCTCCTGCCATCCGCCGTTTCGATCTTGGACTCGCATAGCCAGTTGAGGGGCAGGCATCGTTCCATCGTTGGTCAGCGCCGCTACCGCCAACGCCATCTGCAGCGGTGAGACGACCAGTTTCCCCTGCCCCATCGCCTCGTCTCGCACCGAAGCCATGGACGCCGGGCCCCACTCCGCCGCCTCCGACGGGATCATCAACGAAGGCACAGTCGTCAGCCCCCAGCGGGTCGCGGCTTGTGTCAGCCCATCGACGCCCAGCTCCTCGCCCAGGGCCCCGATGGGCACCGGACAGGACCCTCCGTATGCGGTCGCCAGCGTGGGCCTGGCTCCTTCGACGAGATGGGTGACCACACACCCGAGCCGGGTGCCGCCGATCATCACCTCCGCCGCCAGATCATCACCCACATCGACCGTCAGATCGCCAATCAGGCCCTGATGTAGAGCCTCAGCGACTACAACGGACTGGAGCGCGCCCCCCGGCTGGTACAAGGACTGAGCCGCGCGGTTCAGCATCGATGCGGGCTCGTCTGACACGTCTCCCACCCGACTCGGGTCGAAGCTGGGGGCCGAGGCCATGACCAGCACCTCGCCGCTCCGGCCGTCCAGCAGCACCGCCGCGCCCATCTCCCCCGTCAGCTCGTCCTGACCGAGCCGTTGAAGCTCCGCATCCAGCGTCAGTTGAACATCTCTACCCTGCGGCGGACGGTGTAGCAGCGCTGCCCAGCCCTGCTCCAAGGGCGAGCGTCCCACCTCTCCTCGCAAAGCCTCGTCGAATGCCGTCTCGATACCCCCGGTGCCGTACCGAAGACTGGCGTAGCCCACGACAGGTGCCGCCTCCGGCACAGGATACGTGCGCGTCACCCGGCCCGACGAGTCCACCGCCACGCCAGCCAACGTCCTTCCCTCGCGATCCAAGACCCGCCCCCGTACCAGCCGCCGCTCGTAGATCACTCGACGTGGGTTGTCTGCCCGGGCCACCAACCATTCGGCCCGAACCACCGTCCAGTACCCGCAGGCCAGGGCCAGCACCACCAACCCGAGACCAATAGCGGCCGCCAGGTAGAGGATCGGCCGCCGGTCCTCGGGTGTCTTCGACACCGGGCTGACCGTCTCGCGTCCCCCACGGTGGGACCCGCTGCCGCGGTGGCTCACCCGAATCACAAGGCCCAGGGCGATGAAGCTACACAGCAGCGATGAGCCGCCGTAGGCAACGAAGGGGAGCGTCACCCCCGCTATGGGCGCCACCTTCAGGTTGGCCGCCATGATCACCCAGGCCTGAATCACCAGCCCTGCTGTCAGACCGGCGCTCAGAAATCGCTCGAAGGGGCGCCCGGCACGGAGCGCTGCGCGGAAACCGCGCATCAGAATCATCCCGTACAGCGCGATCACCGCCAGAACCCCCAGGAGCCCAAAGGCCTCGCCGATGGCAGCAAAGGTGAAGTCAGTATGAACAGCGGGGATGAACGTCGGGAACCCCAGCCCCAAGCCCTCGCCCAGTATGCCCCCCGCGCCGAAGGCGAGCAGTGACTGAACGATCTGAAAGGCCCAGTCGGCCGCCCCGGGCCACGGCTGAATCCAAGCATCGATCCGCAGGGCAAGCCGCGGCGAGGTGTTGTACGCGACGACCCCGGCCGCCGCGAACAGAATCAGACCGGCCCCGACGTAGCCCCACTGACCCGTCGCCAGATACAGCATAGCGAGAAAGGTGAAGAAGAAGAGCATCGCCGCGCCGATATCCTGTTGGGCGGCCAGAAGCACGGCTGTCACGCCAAACATGAGCATCAGGGGCCCGACGTAGGCCAGCGGAGGTACCTGCAGCGGGCCGATCCTTCGACCATCCGATACCAGCA
>SKQX01000212.1 GCA_007118795.1 Thermoflexales bacterium
ATGAGACCGAGGGGGCTGCCCTCGGCTGGGATATCGCCTGGTCACCCGATGGCGCGCTGGGTATGTTCGCGCTGGGGCGTTACGCCGGACGGGTCTTTGAGTCTCTCACGCTGAAGACGGTCGATGCGACGGGGGCTGTGACCATCGTTGCGCCGATTCCGCTGCCGCCAGGTGGCGAGCTGATCAGTCTCGACTGGTGCGCCCCGGACACGGCTCTGGTGGTCGTCACGACAGCGGATCGAGTCCACGAACTCCACTGGATGGATCTGAACAGTGGGGAGTCTTCCCTCATCGTGTCGGATGACGAGATCTCTGTGCTAGGGTGCGTGGATGCAGCGGACGCGGGCAGGGCGCCCTGACGCCGCTCGGACGCGTGGTCAGACGACGGCGGATGGTGCTTCAACGGGCGCCCTCATGAATGGGATCGCGAAGTTCGGGGCGAGTGACGGTGCGACAGTTCGTTATCGACGGGAGATGAGGAGAGACGATGGCAGAGCACAAGCATCATACACCTGATCAGAGGCGCTCGGATCATGGCGCGCATAGTGGCCGCGGCGGGGCTCACGTGGACCATACGGGACATGAGGAGATGTTCCGCACGCGTTTCTGGATCTCGCTGATCCTCTCCATCCCGGTGCTAGTGTACAGTGAGCCGATTCAGAACTGGCTGGGATACACAGCTCCGGTCTTCCCCGGCAGCCAGTGGATCACGCCCGCGTTTGCCGTCATCGTTTTCGCATATGGCGGTGTTCCCTTTCTTCAGATGGCGGCGCCGGAGTTGCGTAACCGCCAGCCGGGGATGATGACTCTCATCTCGCTGGCCATCACGGTGGCCCTCGTCTACAGCCTGGCCACGCTGGTGTTGCCGGAGCAGATGCCCTTCTTCTGGGAGTTGGTGACGTTGATCGTGATCATGCTGCTGGGTCACTGGATCGAAATGCGCAGTGTGCGCCAGGCATCGGGCGCTCTGCAGGAGTTGGCGCAGCTTATGCCCGATACGGCAGAGCGGATTCTGCCCGAGGGGGGAACCGAGGAAGTGCCGGTGGCCGAATTACAGGAAGGCGATCTGCTGCTGGTGCGCCCTGGTGCCAGCGTCCCGGCGGACGCGGAGGTGGTCGAGGGTGAGTCGGAGTTGAACGAGGCTATGATCACCGGCGAGTCGAAGCCAGTGTACAAGGAGCCGGGTGATGAGGTCATCGGCGGAACGATCAACGGTGACGGGAGCTTGCGCGTGCGGGTGACGGCAACCGGTGAGGATACGGCGCTGGCCGGCATCATGCGTCTGGTGGAGGAGGCCCAGCAGAGTAAGTCGAAGACCCAGGTTCTGGCCGATCGAGCCGCTGGATGGCTGTTCTACATCGCTCTGAGCGTGGCTGGTGTGACGGCCGTCGCTTGGGTCATTGCGGTGGGCTTTGACGTCGATGTCATCGCACGTGTCGCCACGGTGCTGGTGATCGCCTGCCCGCATGCTCTGGGCCTGGCGATTCCGCTGGTGGTTGCCATCACCACGTCGATGGCGGCCCGCAATGGCGTGCTGGTTCGTGATCGATTGGCGTTGGAGGAGGCGCGGGAGATCGATGTGGTGATCTTTGACAAGACGGGAACCTTGACGGAGGCACAGTTTGGCGTTGTGGACTTCGCGACGGTCCAGGGTGTGGATGGGGACGAGGCGTTGGCTCTGACCGCAGCGATCGAGGGTGACTCGGAGCATCCCATCGCCAGAGGCGTGCGCCGTGCGGCAGAGGAGCGAGAGCTATCGGTCCCTCAGGTCTCGGACTTTGAGGCTATCCAGGGCCGCGGCGTGCAGGCGAGCCACGAAGGGCAGACCGTCTACGTGGGGGGACCGGGTCTGCTGGAGATGCTGGAACTGGAGGTGCCCTCTTCGTTGACTGCGCTGCGTGAGGATGCGAATGCCAAGGGACAGAGTGTGATCTACCTGGTTCAGCAGGACGAGGTGAGGGCTGCGCTGGCCCTGGCGGACGTGATCCGGCCGGAGAGTAGAGAGGTCGTCGACCGCCTCCACGAGATGGGTGTCGAGGTAGCGATGCTGACCGGCGACAGCGAGGCAGTGGCCCGGGCCGTGGCCGACGAGCTGGGAATCGATCAGTATTTCGCTGAGGTTCTGCCGGAGGACAAGGATAAGAAGGTGCAGCAGTTGCAGGATGAGGGCAAGCGGGTTGCGATGGTCGGTGACGGGGTGAACGACGCGCCGGCTCTGACTCGGGCCGACGTGGGCATCGCCATCGGCAGCGGCACGGACGTAGCCGTGGAGTCAGCGGGCATTATCCTGGTCAAGAGCAACCCGATGGACGTCGTCAACGTCGTCGAGTTGAGTCGGGCCAGCTACCGCAAGATGGTTCAGAACCTCTGGTGGGCGGCAGGCTACAATATCGTAGCTCTCCCGTTGGCCGCCGGCGTGCTTGCGCCCTGGGGCATTCTACTCTCCCCAGCAGTCGGTGCGCTGCTAATGTCGCTGAGCACGGTCATCGTGGCCCTCAATGCCCAACTGCTGCGTGGGGTGGAACTCGGAACGTCCTAGTTGTATGCGGACGGGCCCAACGGCAGAGTCGCGCAATAGGCGGTTTCCCTGCTCACCGATAGGAGGGAGACTCTCGATCCGCAACTAGTCTTCAGGGCTCCTGCGAGGGCAACGGGGTGCACTAGACGGAGGGAGGGCGGTATGGAGAACGTCAATTGGACGCAGATTCTGATCTTGGGGTTGGTGGCGCTGGTCGTCTTCGCTCTGGGTATGGGGATCCTGCTCATAGTTAGTGGTTCTTGGGGTGTTATGGGATCCGGGATGATGGGGCCGGGACATATGGGTGGCGGCATCCTATGGGCTGCTCTGTGGTTGACGGTTGCTTGTCTACTCCCTCTAACCCTGTTGACGTTGCTGGTGGTAGGCGGCGTATGGCTGGTGCGGAACCTGAGCAGCACCCAGGCTGCGGCGTCATCGCTGGAAAGATGTGCCAACTGTGGGCGGGCTGCGGAGAGCGGATGGCAGGTTTGTCCCTACTGTGGGGAGGATCTTGAAAGTGAGCGATAGCACAGTATCCTGGCTGCGGGTGGTGGGAGGCGGCGTTATGGTGGGCTTGATCCTCGTCGCCTGCGTGGTCCTCTTCCTGGGGCGGACAGGTCCGCTGGGCGGGATAATGGGCTCCTGGCGGTTCGAGTCGAACGGGGAACAGATCTACTTCACGGGTACGAGTCAGCGCGGCACGACCATCACACCGGTGATGGAGCCCGGGATGGGGAGGATGCCAGGATCGCGGCTCACCTGCGCGTCCTGTCACGGGGCGGATGGCCGGGGAGGCCAGGTACAGAGGATGATGCAGGTCGTCGAGGTCCCCGACATTCGTTACGAGACGCTGACCGCCGACGATCACGGGGAGGACGAGCACGGGCACGGGCCTTACACCGAGGAGACCATCAAGCGGGCGATCACCGAGGGCGTGGATCCCGACGGTGAGCCGCTCGACTGGCCCATGCCCCGCTGGTCGATGGCCGAAGAAGATCTTGATGATCTGGTGGAGTTCCTGAAGACGCTCGACTGATCGTGACTCGGGATGCTACAAGACGGACGAAGGCGCGGTACGACCGTATTGCGCCCATCTACGACCGGATGGAGGCCGTGGTCGAGGAGCTGGCTTTCCGCCGCTGGCGGAAGAAGCTCTGGGCACACGTGGATGGAGGCCGTGTCCTGGAGGTGGGTGTCGGTACGGGCAAGAATATCCTGTACCATCCTGAGGGAGCAGGGGTGACGGCTGTCGATATCAGCGACCGCATGCTTGAGCGAGCGCGGCAACGAGCGTGGGATCTGCAGGCTGACATGGGTCTGACACTGATGGACGCTGAGCGGCTGGGCTTCCCGGACGCTGTGTTCGATGCGGCGGTGGCGACCTTTGTGTTCTGCTCGGTGCCCGACCCGGTGAAAGCATTGAAGGAAGTAGACCGGGTGGTCAAGCCGGGAGGGCGGATCGTGTTGCTGGAGCACGTCAGGGTGAACAGGCCTATCGTGGGGCAGTTGATGGATCTACTGGACCCGCTCGTGTTGCGGCTGATGGGCCCGCACATCAGTCGACGGACCGCGGAGAACGTGGCAAAGGCAGGGCTCGAGACCGAGCGGGTGGAGGAGCTGACTGCAGGCGGCCTGGTAAAGCTGATTATCGCCCGGTCCAGCGGGAAGACGGAGGGGTGACGCTCAGATATCGCGCTGTGCTTCGCATCGGCGACGGTACTGTCGCTCGGGCCGATACGGCGCTTCACCATGTCGGTCCTGCAAGCCGGTCGGCCGGATAACCGGCGCACGGTGAGGCGTCGACGTACAAGAGAGGAGGGCGTGAAATGCCGATTCTGATCTGGATCATAAGCGGCATCATCGCGGGATGGCTAGCCGGCCTGGTCGTGAGGGGACGAGGCTTTGGTCTGCTGGGAAACTTGGTGGTGGGGCTGTTGGGCGGCCTTATTGGCGGATAGTTGTTCGGCGTGTTGGGGATCCAGGCCACCGGCTGGGTTGGCGATATCTTGGCCGCCGCTGTCGGAGGCGTGGTCCTGGTCGTGATCGTACGGACGCTCCGGCGAGCCTGATTCCCGCCACACCAGGAGACCTACCGAAGATCGGCCGACCGGCGATCGGTTTCTGGAGCCGAATCCGCCGGACAGGGGGTGTCCTTCCATCCTTCGATCCAGCTTCTCAAGCAGGTTAGCGACGGGGGCAACGTGAGGCTCGGGCTCTCTGATCGGCCCACTCCGTCCGAAGGAACCGGGTCCGGCACGCGGAGAGGGGAGGGAGTATGGAAAAGCTGACGGAACTTCTCGAATCGGTCTATCGACGGGCTGACGACCTTACCGGTGGAAGGCTGGGTATACTCAAGGACGCCCTGGACAGCTTCAATGAGGCCAAGGGAGGGGACGTGGCCGCCGCCTTGGCCTACTACACGATGTTCTCCCTCTTTCCGATGCTGCTGGCCTTGATCGCTGCCGGCAGCTTCTTCCTGGAGGCTGAGCAAGTGCAGCGGGAAGTGGTGAGGCTTGTCACCCAGGCTGTGCCGATATCGGAGGAGCTGATTCGGTCGAACGTCGAGCAGGTGCTCGACAACCGGGGTACCATCGGGGTGGTGGGGCTAGTAGGGCTGCTCTGGTCGGGGACGGGTGTCTTCACGGTCCTGTTGGGCCACGTCAACCTGGCCTGGAAGCGGGCCGCACCGCGGGGACTCATCGGGCGCCGTCTGCTGGGACTGGGTGTGGGGCTGGTGGGGATACTGGTCGTGGTTCTGCTGCTCCTTATGCTGTCCACGCCGGCGCTGAACGTGCTGGCCTTTCTGGACCTGCCCAACAACGCCTGGGCGGCGGTATTCGAGGGGCCACTGGGGCTGCTGATCACCAGCGGCATTCCCCTCCTGGTCACTTTCGTCGCTTTCCTGGCTCTCTATCGGTGGGCACCGAACACGCGAGTTGCATGGGCCGAGGCCGTATGGCCGGCCCTTTTGGTGGCGGTGGTCTTTGAGGTCGCAAAGCGGGCCTTCGCCTGGTACGTCAGCAGTGATCTGGTCGATTACCGCGTCGTCTACGGATCGTTAGGGGCTGTCGTGGCCCTGCTGCTGTGGATCTACCTCACCGGCATGCTGCTTCTCTTCGGCGCACACCTGAGTGCCGCGATGGCTCGCAGCCGGAGGTAAACGGTACCGAGGGCCACGGCTTCCTGCTCCCGCACTCGGCCTTCGTCTAGTCGCGTCGCTGATCCGTCTGAGCGGTGGCAGAACGTCGGGGCGGGCGGGTTTACATGGTTGGAGTACGCGCCGGTCGAACCGTAGGCGACCGCCGGAAGCGACGGGCGGGTCAAACGAAAAAGCCGCATGCGCGCTGCAAGTGCAGACGCATGCGGCTTTCCTTCCGATTGTCAGCCCCTCGACACTCCGAGCCGGCCGACAGCGCTCCTACCTAGAAGTCGTAGTGCTCTCCCAGGGGAACCACATCGACGGCGCGAGGACCTTTCGGGCTTTCCTCGATGCCGAACTCGACCTTCTGACCCTCGCGGAGGGTGCGGAAGCCCGTGCTCTTGATTGACGAGTGGTGCACGAATACGTCCTCGCCCTCATCGGGGGAGATGAATCCGTACCCTTTCTCGTTGCTGAACCACTTGACCTCACCCGTCTTCTTCTGCTGCTCGTCCATCTTACCTCTTTTTACTCCTTGTACTGAATATGCTAGGCGGCCCAATCAGGCATCATCCCACAACGGCCCAGACTTACGGCTTCTGGGCAGTCGCTGTTAGCTACCTGATCTTACCGCGTCCTGGATAGCATGATACACGATTTCTCTTAAGTGTCAAGTGGCTCAAGCCGGCGTCACCCTGGTCTGGCAGCCGCTCGTGGGCCAGGATCAGATGGTGCGGGGCAAGTCGGTCTAAATGGGCGCGACGGCCAACGTGTCTACAACCGTCTCCTGGCCGGTCTCCGGCCCCAATTCGTTCGACTGCAGCGCGACTGAGGTAGGGAAACGGGTTGTTCCGGAGTGATGATCGGGACGGTGTTTCTGGACGATGGCGGCAGGGGCCAAGGGGCGGTCAGCCGTGTACTTCGTGCTCAAGGCCCTGTCGATCCAGGAGCACAATGCGATCCCGATCCATTCGGATTAGGTTGTCGTCGGCGAGGTCCCCCAGCGTGCGGCCGATCATCTCCCGGACGGTGCCAAGTCGCGCGGCGATCTCCGCCTGAGTCAGGCGGGGACTGACAGCGCCAGTCTCGGCTTGCTCCAGCAGAAAACGTGCCAGTCGCCCACGCACGGTGCGGAGCGAGAGATCCTCTACCAGATCTGTCAGGTGATCGAGCCGGTCAGCGAAATCCCTTAGCAGGGCCAGTCCCAGTTTGGGATTGGTCCTGAGGAGCGCGATGAGATCTTTCTTGGCGATGGCATAGAGTCTCACTTCATCCACGGCTCGCACTGTGGCGCGGTTGACACCGTCCTCTTGAAAGAGGGGCACGGTGTTGAAGCTTTGGCCTGGGCCCAGGCGTGCCAGCACCTGCTCCCGGCCGCCCGCTGAGACCCGCGCCACGCGTGCGTGACCGCGAGCCACGAAATAGGCTGCGGTGCAAGGATCACCTTCAAAGATAATGGTCTGACCAGTCTCGTACGCGCGCGGAACCGCCACTCGCGCGATGTCCTCCAGGGTCGCGCTGGGGAGTTGGGCGAATACAGATATGGCGTGCAGGGAGTCGGCCTTCGAGATCATGATTGGGGAATTGTATATACGTCTGGGTGGCTGGTCAAATCAGGTGGGGTTTCGGTGCGGGCACCCAGTGCTGGCTCGGCACTGTCTGTTAGAAGGGCTTAGCCGGGCCCCCGCTGTCCTGGAGTCAGCGATATGGAGCAAAGGGGCATGCTCTCGAAATGGGTGGCACATAGAGTTAAGTTTCCCGCCTGGTCAGCCGTGGTATAATATAGGGTCGTGATGGAAAAGGAAAGGGGGGTGGGCAGGAAACCCCCATCCAGGGGTGTGATGGGGTGTCTGGCAGCTGGGTTTGAGATCGTCGGGCAGAACCCGTTTCTGGTCGCTTTGCCAGTGGCGCTGGATCTGTTTCTGTGGCTGGGGCCGCGGATCTCCGTAGGTCCACTGGTCGACACGGTGGTGGACTTCCTCACGGTACAGATGCCGGCCCAGGGTGAAGCCGCGAGTCGCGTGACTCAGGCGACGGGATTGATGCGGGAGTTCGGGGCCGAGTTCAACCTGGTGTCTGTGGCCGGCGGCGTCCCACTGCTTCAAGTCCCGAGCCTGTTTGTCAGGCGTATCTCGGGCGGCTCACCGCTGGGCGCTCCCAGCGTCTATCCGTTGATGAATCCGCTGACTGTGGTGCCCTGGTGGGCGTTGCTCGCGCTGATGGGCCTCGGGCTGGGGTTTCTTTACCTCAACGAGATTGCGCATCGAGTGGGAGGTACGGCAACGGCGGTGAAAGATGGGCTGCCGGAGGCGAGCAAGGACGCGGGTGGCGCTGGAGGTGGAGCTGCGGTCGGAGGGGTGCTGAAGCTGCTCCACTTCCTTCTCTTCGCCGTGGGGCTTCTGATCATAGGACTGACCGTGGTGCCCCTGTGGCTATTTGTGGTGGCTCTCGGGACGATGATTGCGGAGCCTTTGGGAATTCTGCTCTGGATGGGAGGCGCCGGATTGCTGGGCTATGTCGGGGTGCACCTGGTTTTCGTGGTGCCGAGCATCTTGCTGGGCCAGCGATCTCTGCCGCAGGCTATCGGGGAGAGTGTCGTGCTTAGTCATCTAAACCTGTGGCCCCTCTTCGGTCTCCTGGCACTGTCTCTGGTGATCTACGAAGGACTGGGATATGCTTGGTCCCTGCCCGCCGATGACTCCTGGATTCTAACGGTGGGAATACTGGGTAACGCCGCTGTTGCCACAGGGCTGACGAGTGCCGCCTTCGTGTTCTACCGCGAGCGACGGAACGCAGTGCGTCGGATTGCCAAGCCGGAGGGTTGATCGATGTCGGGGTATCTGCGCGGTAGCAGCGCGATGGGGTTGATATGACTGTGCGATGGGTGCGGTTCATAACGGTCCGGGGTGGCGGGGGGCAATCGATAGGGAGCGACTCGTCATCATCGGTGGAGCTAGTTCGGATATGGTAGAGATGAAGGCAGAACAGATAGGTCGTTACGAAGCGGATGATGTGCAGGTTCTGGAGGGGCTGGAGGCGGTCCGTCGCCGGCCCGGCATGTACGTCGGCGGTACCGATACCAGAGCTCTGCACCATCTGATCTACGAAGTCGTCGACAATGCGATTGATGAGGTCTTAGTAGGCGCGTGTGACAGAATAGATGTGACCATACATCCCGATGGTTCGGTAGCTGTACGGGACAACGGCCGGGGTATCCCGGTTGCCGCGCACCCAGAGAAGAGGACGTCGACTCTGGAGCTGGTGATGACGACACTGCATGCCGGCGCGAAGTTCGGGGGTGAGGGCTACAAGGTCTCCGGCGGGTTGCACGGTGTGGGTGTCTCGGCGGTGAACGCGCTGTCCCGGTGGATGGAGGTCATCGTTGACAACCCTCGGGATGGGCGCCGCTACCGGCAGCGGTACCAGCGGGGTGTGCCTAGTTCGCCGGTGGAGGAGATAGGCGAAGCGATGGGGCAGGGTACCCAGGTCACGTTTGCGTTCGACGAGTCCATATTTGAGGATGTGACGTTCGAGTTCGAGACGCTGGCGCAGCGTATGCGAGAGCTGGCCTTCGTGGCCGGGGGCGTGTTCATCCATCTCGTCGACGAGCGTGAGCAACCCTTTCCGCGTGAGATGAGTTTCTACTTCGAGGGAGGCATCAGCTCTTTCGTTCGCTACCTCAACCGAAATCGAAGCGTCCTGCATCAGGAGGTGGTGTACGTTAACCACAGGAACAACACGCTCGGGATTGAGGTGGCGATTCAGTACAGCGACAGTTATGCCGAGTCGGTGTACGCTTTCGCGAATACAATTCACACCGTTGATGGTGGGACGCATCTTACGGGTCTCCGCTCGGGACTCACGCGCACGGTCAATGAGTATGCCCGAAAGCAGGGGATCCTCCGGGAGAAGGATGTCAACTTCGCTGGGGAGGATGTGCGGGAGGGATTGGCCGCCATCGTTAGCGTGAAGCATCCGGACCCTCAGTTCGAGAGTCAGACGAAGGTCAAGCTGATGAACGCTGAGGTGCGGGCGATGGTGGAATCGGTGGTGGTGGATGCACTATCCGAGTTTCTGGAGCGGAACTCCCAGGCAGCGCGGCGGATCATGAGGAAGTGCCAGACGTCGTTACGCGCACGGACCGCCGCCCGCAAAGCGCGCGACCTGGTGATCCGCAAGAGCACCTTGGAGAGCCTCACCCTGCCGGGTAAGCTGGCCGACTGTTCGGAAAGAGATCCGGGGAAGACAGAGGTCTTCATCGTGGAGGGAGATAGCGCTGGCGGGAGTGCCAAGCAGGGGCGAGATCGGCAGTTTCAGGCGATCCTCCCATTGCGCGGCAAGATCTTGAACACGGAGCGAGCGCGCCTGAACCGGATTCTGCAGAACAACGAAGTCCGGGCCCTCGTCTCAGCGCTGGGTACCGGGATAGGGGCGCAATTTGACGTTGATGGGTTGCGGTATGATCGGGTGATCTTGCTCACCGATGCCGACATCGATGGCGCGCACATCCGCACGCTGCTGTTGACCTTCTTCTTCCGGTACATGCAGCCCTTGATTGAGACCGGGCATCTCTACATTGCGCAGCCTCCGCTGTATCGAATTCAAGCGGGGAAGTTTGAACGATATGCCTATTCCGAGCAAGAGCGGGCTAAGATACTGGAGGAGATCAGGCGGGGGCAGCCAACCCGCGGGCGCAGTGCGTCGACCCAGATGTACAAGGGTCTGGGAGAGATGAACCCCGAACAGCTCTGGGAGACGACGCTGAATCCCGACAACCGGACCCTCCTGAGGGTGAGTGTGGAGGATGCTGCAGCAGCTGATCGGACCTTCGACATGCTTATGGGAGCCAGCGTTCCGCCGCGCCGTCGCTTCATCCAGACCCACGCTAAGGAGGTCCGCCGCCTCGACGTATAGCCCGCTGGCCTGCGGTGATTGGGTTCGGCCCCGCGGGGGTAGCTCGCGCAGCGAGCCCCAGGCCCCTTACGTGGCTTAATCCTGGTCGACTCTTCCTCTCAGATGGGACCTCGGCTCCTGATCGAGCGATTGGGGGCCTTTCTGCGTCACGGTTGACCCGGTACGGTGTTACACTTCTTGAGTGCCGATTTGAGTTCCGATGTGAGGACGGTGGCGGCCGTTCTCCACAATCTTCTGTTGAGACGCCCCTATGGGATGGGGGTACGGCGTTGGTTGGTCGTGCGGCAGTAGCACGCCGATGGGCTGCGTTTGCGCATGGGCGCGAAGCTAAGCCGCGTGCGAAGCAATGCCTGGGTAAAGGGGGTTCGCTGATGAGACGACGCGTTGTGGTAACCGGGCTGGGGGCCGTCACGCCTCTGGGTCACGATGTGGAGACGACGTGGGAGGGGCTTCTGAGTGGGCGGAGTGGCGCTGGGCGGATTACGTCCTTCGATCCCTCGGACTTGGACGTCCGAATTGCTGCCGAGGTCAAAGGCTTCGACGTGGCGAAGCGTATGGGACGGCGACGGGCACGGCGTAACGACCGATTCACCCTGTTGGCACTGGAGGCGGCGCACGAGGCGGTCGCAGATAGCGAGATTGACTTTAGTGAGGATGGAGTTGACCGCCAACGGGTCGGGGTGCTCATCGGTACGGGCATCGGGGGTGTGCTTGTGCTGCTCGATAGCCACGATGTGTACAAGAGCCGGGGCCCACGTCGGGTCAGTCCCTTCATGATCCCGAGTCTGATGCCAAACGCTGCATCGGCCGTGATCGCCATCGACTTTGACCTGAAAGGCACCAACTTCGCGGTGAGCTCTGCCTGCGCCACGGGATCCCATGCCATCGGGGAGGCGGCCGCTATTATCCGGCGAGGAGACGTGGACGTCGTCATCTGTGGTGGGAGTGAAGCAGCGATCCATCCCCTGGCAATGGCAGCTCTCGCGAACATGGGCGCGATCTCCAGGCGCAACGATGAGCCTCAAAGGGCAAGTCGTCCCTTTGACGCGGAGCGGGACGGTTTCGTATTAGGGGAGGGAACCGGCGTGCTGGTCCTGGAGAGTCTGGAGCACGCGATGGAACGTGGCGCGAGGATTCGTGCGGAATTGGTCGGCTACGCTGGAACTTGCGATGCTTTCCACATCGCAGCTCCCGAGGAATCAGGTGAGGGGGCGGTGCGGGCCATGGGGCTGGCCCTCCGAGACGCCGGACTGAGTCCGAACGAGGTGGACTACCTCAATGCCCACGGTACCAGCACCCCGCTCAACGACGGTATGGAGACTCAGGCGATCCGGACCGTCTTCGGCGAGCACGCGGATCGTCTGGCGGTGAGCTCGATCAAGTCGATGATCGGCCACCTGATGGGTGCTGCCGGCGCCGTGGAAGCAGTTGCCTGTGTCCGAAGTCTGGAGACGGGCTGGGTGGCGCCCACCATTAACTATGAGAATCCGGATCCCAAGTGTGATCTCGACTACGTTCCCAATGAGGCCAGGGAAGTGGGATTGCGGGTGACCCTATCCAACTCCTTCGGGTTCGGTGGACATAACGCTTGCTTAGTGCTGCGCCGTTGGGAGGGTGGTTGATGTGCCCTGCCCACATCGTCGGCTGGGGTAAGTACGTCCCCGAACGGGTCGTGACCAACGACGAGCTCGCGCGCACGGTGGATACGACGGATGAGTGGATCCGCACTCGGACGGGAATCGAGGAGCGGCGGATCGCTGGCGAGGGGGAGACCACGTCCAGCATGGCCACCCAGGCGGCGTGGCGGGCGCTTGAGGTCGCGGGGTTGAGTCCCGCGCAAGTCGATCTGATTATCGTGGCGACAGCCACCCCGGACTATGCTCTCCCGGCCACGGCCTGTCTGGTGCAGGATTCTCTCGGCGCGGGGAACGCGGCAGCTTTTGATCTTTCGGCGGGGTGTACGGGCTTTATCTACGCTCTGGGCGTCGCTGTCGACATGGTCGCCGCGCGACGGGGCCCACGCGAGACACCTACGGCCCTGGTCATTGGGGCCGAGACGCTCTCTCGCTTCATAGACTGGGATGACCGGGCCACGTGTGTGTTGTTCGGCGACGGCGCCGGAGCGGTGGTGGTGCAGGCCAACGGGTTGCCGGGCGGCGTTCTGTCGACGTTTCTAGGTGCCGATGGCTCCGGCGGGGATCTATTGTATGTTCCTGCGGGCGGTAGCCAGAAGCCTGCCTCCCACCGAACCGTGTCGGAAAGGCTTCACTACGTGAGGATGCGCGGCCGCGAGGTCTTTCGGTTCGCGGCCAGAGCGATGCCGGATGCTGCCCGACGGGCTCTGGAACAGGCCGGATTGGCGGGCGCTGATGTGGCTCTCGTTATCCCGCACCAGGCGAACCAGCGTATCCTGGAGGCAGCGGCCAGGATGCTGGATCTGCCGGCTGAGAAAATCTACAGCAATCTACGGAGGTATGGCAATACGTCAGCGGCCTCCATACCGATTGCCATCTGCGAAGCAGTCGAGGAAGGCCTCATCCAGCGGGATGATCTGGTCGTCTGCGTAGGATTCGGCGCTGGGCTGACCTGGGGAGCCACAGCACTGCGCTGGAGTGTGCCCCTGCCGGCGGCACCTCCTGTCTGGTGGGAGAGAGCCCGATATCCGATATGGCAGGGATATGCCGCTATACGTTCGCTGGCGCGGCGGCTGATGTGGTGGCTGCTGGGCCGCAGTGTGAAGGAGTAGCTATGGCCCGCACGAGGTCTCAGGAGAATAGGGTCGAAGCTCCGCTGGAGCGGTTGGAGGCCCTGCGCGGTGAAGCGAGCCTGGGAGGAGGCAAGCGCCGCATAGAACGTCAGCATGCGAAAGGAAAGCTGACGGCGCGCGAACGGATCGCTACCTTCCTCGATTCTGGCACGTTCCACGAGCTCGACACCTTCGTAACCCACCGGGCGACCGAGTTCGGACTAGAGGAGCGACGGACGCTGGGCGACAGCGTCGTCACTGGCTGGGGCGAGGTCGAAGGGCGGCTCGTCTACGTCTTTGCCCAGGACTTCACCGTCTTGGGCGGATCCGTGGGCGAGGTTCACGGGCAGAAGATCTGCAAGGTGCTGGATCTGGCCTTGGAGAACGGGGCACCGGTGATCGGCATCAACGACTCCGGTGGGGCGCGCATTCAGGAGGGTGTGGCCTCGCTGAACGCCTACGGTGAGATATTCTACCGGAATACTATGGCCTCCGGTGTGATCCCTCAGCTCTCAGTCATCGCCGGGCCGTGCGCCGGCGGAGCGGTCTACTCGCCGGCTCTGATGGATTTCGTCTTCATGGTCGAGGACACGGGGTATATGTTCATCACCGGCCCCGACGTCGTCCGGGCCGTGACGAAGGAGGAGGCCAGCGCGGCGGAGCTGGGTGGAACAGACGTACACAGCGGCAGAAGCGGCGTGGCGCATTTCACCGGTCAGGGCGAGGAGGAGACATTCGACCTGGTCCGACAGCTCCTATCGTTCTTACCCTCGAACAACGCCGAAGATCCTCCCTACTTGGCTCCCCTCGACCCGCCCGATCGAGTGGATCCCGCCCTGGACACGCTCGTGCCGCACGATCCTTCCGAACCCTACGATATGCTGGAGATTATTGAGCGTATCGTCGACGCCGGGGCTTTCCTCCAGGTCCACGAGCGATTTGCGACGAACTTACTGGTGGGCTTTGCCCGAATGGGGGGACACGTGGTCGGCATCGTCGCCCAACAGCCACCTGTTCTGGCGGGGGTGCTCGACATCGACGCGGCGGACAAAGGGGCCCGTTTCATCCGCTTCTGTGATTGCTTCAACATACCGCTGGTTACACTGGTGGATACACCGGGATTTTTGCCGGGAGTAGAGCAGGAGCAGGGCGGTATCATCCGCCACGGGGCGAAGATGATCTATGCCTACGCAGAGGCTAGCGTGCCGAAGATCTCCATCGTCACACGCAAGGCGTACGGCGGGGCTTACATCGTGATGAGCTCCAAGGCTCTCCGCGGTGATGTGTGTTACGCGTATCCTGGAGCAGAGATCGCTGTGATGGGTCCCCGAGGCGCGGTGAACGTCGTCTTTCGGAATGAACTCGAAAAGGCCGACGATCCAGAATCGGTGCGGGAGCAGCTGGTCAATGAGTACCGGGAGGAGTTCGCCCATCCTTACGTGGCGGCCAGGCGCGGATACCTGGATGATGTCATAGCCCCACGAAACACGCGGCCGCGAGTGATCCGCTCGCTGGAGATGTTACAGAACAAGCGCGTGCATCGACCGGCGAAGAAGCACGGGAACATACCCCTATGAACAACTGCTGCCACGAGATTCGTTCGCTCTGGGGAGAGAATCTTGGGGATCACGTTTGGGCAGCCAAGCAGCGTGCCTGGCTCGCTCAGCGAGCCCTAAGCCATGATTGGTTCCGGGAGCGGATCTGGGGGGTACCGTGGCGCTTCAATGAGATACAAGAGCCTTCGTGGATGGAATGTCACGATGCCTGATCATGCCTGGGGATGCCTAAGGATACCGGACAATGGCTGACAAGGTGCTGGTCGCCAATCGGGGAGAAATCGCTGTACGCGTCCTGCGCAGCTGCCACGAACTCGGTCTGGGGACTGTGGCCGTTTTCTCCGAGGCGGACCGAGACATGCCGCATGTGCGGTATGCGGACGAGGCGTTCTGCATTGGCCCGCCTGCCGCTGCTGAGAGCTACCTGCAGGCGGATCGTATCGTCCAAGTCGGCGTGGATGCCGGAGCCAAACTGGTACATCCGGGCTATGGCTTCCTGGCCGAGGTTCCCGACTTCGCCAGGAAGTGCCTGGATGCCGGGCTGACATTTGTCGGTCCCCGCCCGGAGACGATGGAGCTGCTGGGTGACAAGCCGGCTGCTCGAGGTGTGGCCCGCGAGCTGGGCATTCCAGTGCTGACCGGGTCCCCTTCTGGGTTGGACGACGATAGCCTCCTGAAAGCGGCCGAATCCCTGGGATATCCGGTGATGCTGAAGGCGGTGGTCGGAGGCGGTGGGATGGGCATTCGCGCTGCGCACTCACCTCAGGAACTGGCAGCCGCCATTCCTCGGGCCCGTCAGGAGGCGCGAGCCGCTTTCGGAGCGGAAGGGGTATACCTCGAGCGACTGGTCGACGGGGCACGGCATATTGAGGTCCAACTCCTGGGAGACATCCGTGGTCACGTGATCCACCTGGGCGAGAGGGAGTGCTCTATTCAGCGTCGTCATCAGAAGCTGATCGAGGAGGCACCATCGAGAGCCCTGGATCAGGAGTTGCGACAGCGCATCCATCGGGCGGCCGTGCGCATCGGCAGAGCCGTGGGGTACGTCGGTGCTGGGACGGTGGAGTTCCTTCTTGATCCTGAGGGACAGTTTTACTTCCTGGAGGTCAACCCAAGGCTGCAAGTCGAGCACACCGTGACGGAGGCCGTGACAGGGATCGACATCGTCAAGGAGCAGCTACGGATCGCCGCTGGGCGAGATCTCGACTACAACCAAGACGCTGTACTTGCACGAGGCTGGGGATTGGAGTGCCGCATCCTGGCCGAGGATCCCAATCGCGGATTTGCGCCGTGCGTGGGCCAGGTGTCGCGACTCCGAGAACCAGCCGGCCCTGGTATTCGAGTGGATAGCGGGATCTCGGAGGGCGTGACGATCACGCCTTACTATGATTCGTTGTTGGCCAAGCTCATCGCGTGGGGAGAGACCAGAGCAGTTGCCATCGTCCGGATGCGCCGTGCCCTGGCAGAGTACCAGATTGCCGGGATCACGACGAACATCCATCTGTACCGGGGTTTGATGGACAGTACGCGCTTCTTGGGTGGGCAGTTCGATACCGGCTTCGTGGAGGAGACGTTCCCGCGACAAGGGGACGGTGGGGCGCGGAGGGCTGCCCAGGGATGGAAGGCAGACTCAGCGCGGCGGTTAGCGGCCGCCCTCACGGCTGCCCTCCTCGAGCACCGACGATGTGAGGGAGACAGTGTGGGCCGAGGTCGCGTCAGCCGCTGGAGGATGATGGGACGATGGGAGTTAACGAACCGGTGGCGCTAGTCGCACGGTGAGGGCGGGGCCTAGTGTAGCACGCGAGGGAGCGGGTGGATGAAGTACACAGCGATTGTCGATGGGGAGATCTTCCAGATCGAGTTCGGGCCAGGCAGCCGAGCTTGGGTCAACGGCCAGCCCTACGAGGTGGACTTGACGAAGGTCGGAGGACAGTATTCTTTGTTGTTGGACCACCTCTCATATGAGGTCCACGTCGCGTCGGCGGACGAGGATGGCTGCTATGTCACAGTTGGGGGTCGACCGCATCACGCGATGCTCCAGCGCGGCCATCGAGGCCGCGACTCACACGATGGGGGTGTGAAGGCAGGTCATGGTGCAAAGCGGCGGCCCGGTCCCTTGACTTCGGACATCGAAATGCGCGCTCCTCTGCCTGGCTTGCTCGTGAAGATGGAAGTGGCCCAAGGCACTCCCGTGGAGGAGCAGGATGTCGTCGCCGTTCTCGAGTCCATGAAGATGAACCTGGAGCTCCGCGCCCCTCGTGGAGGTATAGTGAGCGATGTGCGTGTGGCGCCCGGGACACAGGTCGGCCAGGATGAGGTGGTGGCGATCATCAGCCCGAATGGCGCGTCAAGCAGGGACGGCTAGAGGTTGGGCTGTACCGTCCTTGCGCGTGCGGTCGAGACGTGCAGCCTGCAGCCGGAGTGGAATTCGTGGGATCCTGGACATCTCCCATGGAGGGGTTGGATGGCTGGGGCGTCGGGACAAGGCCACCTTGAACGCGGGCTACTGACCGTCTGGTTCGCACCGAGATCATCAACGGGGAGGGGCGCCCCCGGTTTTCACCTCGTCGATATCCAGCTCGGTGGCCTTCCCCACAGTCGGGCTGGTCTGCTTCTTCTACTCGTGTTGACCTGTCAGGAACCGCTAGAGGTTCCGAGGAGGTGCTGTGCGCATTCGCTCGGTGACCATTGGCACATCCGTATCCTTTCCACCGCTCGCGGGTCTGTTCCGGGCGTTAGAGCTCTTTCAGCGCCAGGCTCGGATCCGGTTCAGGCAGGCCGGGCTGGAGGTGCAGACGGTGCGCCTGGCCACCCAGCCGTTCCCGGACATATTGTCCGGTCAGGGGTCTGATCAGGCGACACCTCTTGCGCAAGCGTTGGAAGGAAGGTGCCGGGTCGAGGGCGTGGATTACGTTTCGGTGGGTCCCGCGACGGCCTTACGCCCGGACGATGACCTGGCCTACATCGAGGTTGTGCCCGAGATCATCCGTCGAACCGAGAGTGTGTTTGCATCGGTCCTGGTGGCATCCAGAGACTCTGGGATCAGCCTCGAAGCCATCGCGAAGGCCGCTGAGGCCATTGTCGCTATCGCGCATTCGACTCCCGATGGGTTCGGCAACCTTCGCCTAGCGGTGCTGGCCAACTGTAAGGCCGGCTCCCCGTTCTTCCCCGCTTCGTACCATCGGGGATCGGACCCCAGTTTCTCCATTGCCACCGAGGCGGCCGACCTGGCCGTGACCGCGTTCTCTGGAGTTGCGAGCCTCGGCGAAGCTCGCGCGAGGCTTCGCGGGCTCATTGAGGAGAAGAGTCGGATCATCGAGGAGGTTGGCCAGACCCTGCAGGATGACTTCAGGTTGCGGTTTGGCGGCATCGATTTCTCCCTGGCGCCGTTTCCCGAGACTGCGCGAAGCATTGGATACGCCATTGAGCGTCTGGGCGTCGAGACCTTCGGGAGCAGCGGTACCCTCTTTGCGGTGGCTTTCCTCAAGCGAGCCATCGAAGAGGCGCAGTTCAAACGCTGTGGCTTTTCGGGGGTGATGCTGCCTGTTCTCGAGGATCGAACCATAGCAGAGCTGACCGGGCAGGACGTGTTAACCCTTGACAGTCTTCTCCTGTATTCGACGGTGTGCGGCACCGGTCTGGACACGATCCCGCTCCCCGGTGACGTAACCCTGGAGGAGCTCTCCGAGATTCTTCTGGATGTGGCGACGCTCTCCCTCGTAGCGGACAAGCCGCTCACGGCTCGGCTGATGCCCATCCCTGGCAAGGGAGCGGGAGAGCGCACCGAGTACGACTTTCCCTACTTCGCGA
>SKQX01000271.1 GCA_007118795.1 Thermoflexales bacterium
CGCACTTGGGCAATCAGAGCTCGGTGGACGGCCGAAGAGAGCCCACCTGTGAATTGTTTCTGACCAGCGTCGGCGAGATTCTTCGTCACTGCGCTCCTCAGAATGACAAGTGCGGTTGTAGAGTTAAGACGGGGGCGCCTGCCCTCCGTGTCGGCTGCACACTCTGACCGGGGGACGAGAGTCCTCAGCACCCCTTAACCAGTGGGATTCGCGCCCGTTGTGTTCGGGCAGAGCAGCCGGATTTGAATCGCCGCTATCTAGCTGTCGGCGGCCCCTAGCCCCCGCCCGAGTCAGGCGGCTGTCGGATCATCATTGCCAGAGCGGTCGCTAGTCCGACACCGCAGAGAAACAGGTTGACGATGTGATCGACGCGCCAGCCCGACATCTGCGGCATAGAGTCGGCGCGCCAGAGGCCCAGGCCGAAAGAGCCGAGGCTCTGGAGGGAGACCCAGAGGGCAAAGATCGTGCCAGGGCGTCGGATGCGGCGCCGGATTATCAGGGCGATGGTCAGTATGAGCGCGCTCCCGCCGGCGCCCAGCAGTTGGACCGGGATGCGGGGCTGGCGGATGCCGTAAAGATCGGGCAGGTCCAGGCTGAGCCTCCACAGGAGGCCCTGTCCGGGATAGGTCTCGACGCCGTAGGCGCAGCTGGCCACGTGACAGCCCAGCCAGGCGAAGACGGCCACGGAACCGGCGGCTGGGGTGAAGAGATCCAGGATGGGCGTCACCGGAACCCCCCGTGCAGCGCAGGCCAGGGCGGTGCCCATCACGCCACCGAGGAGGGCTCCCTGCCAGGCCAGCCCCCCGTCCCACGGGCGGAGGGCTTCCGCCAGGTGGGTCTGATAATAGCCCCAATGGACGGCGACGTACAGGGCCCGGCCCAGCAGCACGCTGCCGACCCCGGCGGTCAGGGCTGCATCCACGATGGGCACCGGGGGCAGTCGCCGGTGGCGGGTTTCCAAATAGGTGAGGAGCGCACCGCCCAGCAGGCCGAGGTAGACGAGGGATGCGTAGGTCGGTAGAGCGATTGGTCCGAGCTGCATCAATGTCGGATCCTGTCTCCGGTCCCTGCACGGTCTCCACCGCCTGTTGGCGGGCGGGGGATGCGGCACAGAGCCGCCCCTGGTTCGAGGCGGCTCTGGGGGTGCTGTCAAACGATCACGACGTGGTCCCTGGGGACCGTCGTGGCTCTAATCTCAACTAGGCGAGCTCGATTACTGCGCCGGCCTCTTCCAGCTGCGATTTGGCGTCCTCGGCTGCGTCCTTCGCCACGGCTTCGAGCACGGGGCCGGGGGCGGCGTCGACGACCTCCTTGGCCTCTCGCAGGCCCAGCGAGGTCAGTTGGCGCACGGCCTTGATGACCTGGATCTTCTTGGGCCCAACCTCTCTCAAGACGACGTCGAACTCGGTCTTCTCTTCCTCTTCCTCTGCCTCAGCGACGGCGCCTGGCATCGGCCCCATGGCCATGGGAGCGGCGGCGCTAACGCCCAGTTTCTCCTCCAGCATCTCCACCAGTTGCGATGCTTCCAACAAAGTAAGCTCGCCAATCTGGTCTGCGATGGTCTCTAGATCTGCCATTTTCTGATTTTCTCCTCGTGTCTTTGATAACGGTCGAAAGCGACTCTCGGGTTTTCTCTGATATGAGCGGGCTCAGGCGGGCTCAGCGGCCGATTCCATCTCGGCGCCGGCGCCTCCCTCCTCCAGCTTGTCCACGTAGGCCTGCAGCACGTTGAGCACCTGGCGAAGGCCCCCAGCGATAGCGCCGGCCACCTGGCGCCCGGGCCCGTGGATGGAGCCCAGTACCTGTGCCAGGAGTACCTCCCTTGAGGGAAGCTCTGCAATGCGTTCAACCTGGGCGGCCGAGAGAATCGACTCGTTCATCCAGCCCCCCTTCAGGGCCAGCTTGTCGGTCTCGTCTCTCGCTTCTACCAGGGCCTTGGCGACGGGCGGCAGCTCGCCGGTACAGAAGCTCACGGCGGTCGGCCCGGTCAGCCACTCGTCGGGCAGCGTCATGCCGTGTTCGTCGAGGGCACGAGCCAACAGGCGGTTCTTGATCACCTGGAACTCACCGGCGATGGGCCGCATGCTCGCGCGGATCTTGTCCGTCTCCTCAACACTTAGCCCTCGGTAGTCGACGAGTATGAGGGCCCGACTCTCCTTGAGCTGCTCCGTGTATTGCGCCACACGCGCGACTTTTTCCTCTCTTGATAGCGCCAAACTTACTCACCTCCCTCTTCTGCTACGAATAAAAAAATCCCTGGCCGTGCCGACGTAGAGACGCACTTCCAGGGATGGATTGGTCACGTACCTCGGCAGGCCCCAATTAAGCGCTTCTACTCGCACCTGCTGTCTGTGGCTATGCTGTTGTAAACTACAAGGACGCTAGAGGACGGCCTCCATAGCCAGGGCTTCGTTCGGGTCTACCTTGATACCGGGTCCCATGGAAGACGTGACCACGATCTTGCGGATGTACCTTCCACTGGCTCCCGGCGGCCGAGCCTTGGCAACGGCATCGACCATGGTGGCGAAGTTCTCCAGCAACTTCTCGGTCGAAAAGCTGACTTTGCCGATGGGGACGTGCAAGTTCGCAAACTTGTCCACACGGAACTCCACCCGGCCTGCCTTGATCTCGTCGATCATCCGGGGCAGGTCGTCCGCATCGACCAGCGTACCGGCCTTCGGATTGGGCATCAGCCCTCGGGGTCCCAGGAAGCGGCCGAGACGCCCCACCTTGCTCATCATCTGGGGTACGGCCAGAGCCGCGTCAAAATCCATCCAGCCGCCCTCGATCTTCTCGAACCACTCGTCGCTGTCGGCCACGTAGTCAGCGCCGGCCTCCTCGGCGACTCGCCCGGCCTCGCCGGCGGCGAAGACGAGCACCTCGACTTCCTTACCCAGCCCGTGCGGCAGACGAACAGTGTCGCGCACCTGTTGGTCGGCGTGACGGGGGTCGATGCCCAGCCGGAAGTGAATCTCCACAGTCTCATCGAAGCTGGCGTAGCTGGTCTCTTTCAACAGCTCGAGAGCCTCCTGAGGTGAGTAGAAACGCTCGCGGTCCACCCTGGCTAGTGCCTCCTGGTACTTCTTACCGTGTCTTGCCATCTGTCCTCCCTGTGGTCCTAACGGGCATGGCCCTCCCACTCCTACGGTATTCGATATGCCTTACGCTTCCACCTGAATGCCCATACTTCGGGCCGTTCCCTCGATCTGACGCATCGCGCCTCCGATGTCGATGGCGTTCAGATCTTTCATCTTCGTCTCCGCGATGTCCCGGAGTTGGTCACGGGTAATGGTGCCCACCTTGTCCCGGTTTGGCTCGGACGATCCCTTGTCGACGCTGGCTGCCTTCCGCAGCAAGTCCGCCGTCGGGGGCGACTTGAGCTCGAAATCGAACGACCCATCCTGGTAGATGGTGATCTCGGCCGGAATGATGTTCCCCGCTTGACCCGCGGTGCGGGCGTTGTACGCCTTGCAGAACTGCATCAGGTTGATGCCGTGCTGGGCGAGCGCCGGCCCCACGGGAGGGGCGGGGTTCGCCTTCCCGGCCTCAATCTGGAGTTTGACGACTGCTTTTACTTTCTTCATCCTATCACCTCAAATCAGCACACAATGGGTCGTGGGGGCTGCCTGCAGACCCAGGACAGACCATCTTCGGCGTACGGCCTCGACCTCGATCGATATGGAGACCCCATACCGTCTTCTCACACCTTCTCAACCTGCAGAAAATCGAGCTCAACCGGTGTCTCTCGCCCGAAAAACGAAACCATCACGTGGACGGTGGCCCTCTCCATGTCGATCCGGTCCACCACACCGATGAACCCGTCAAAGGGCCCGTCGATGATGCGCACCTTCTCCCCAGCCTCGAACGAAACCTTTATCTTGGGCGCCTCCGCCTCCATCCGCTCCATGATGCCACTCACCTCGGAGGGACGGAGAGGGGTAGGCCGGTCGCCCATACCGACGAAACCGATGACGCCGGGGGTGTCGCGCACGACGTACCAGGACTCATCGTCGAGGATCATCTGAACCAGCAGGTAGCCGGGGAAGATGCGGCGCTCCACGGTGCGGCGCTCTCCGCGCTGCAGCTCCATCTCGTCCTCGGTGGGCACGACTACCTCGAACACCTTGTCATCCATCCCAAGGGATCGGACTCGGCTCTCCAGCTTGTGTTTGATCTTCTGCTCGCGACCCGAGTAACAATGGATGACGTACCATTCGCGGTCATCGTCGGGCTCGCCAAGCTCAGCCTCCTTGAGAGCCTGATCCTCCGTCTCCTTTGCCAACTCGGCTATCTCCGCTGCTGGAGAGGAGGGCTGAGCCGATGGTTGCTTCAGCTCGTCCTTAGGGTCCGGCTCCATCACCGGGGCCTCCGCTGGCGTGTCCTCCACTGCAGGTTCAGGAGAGGCTGTCTCAGGGGAAGCGGTGTCGTTTTCCATAGTTGGCCCTGAATCTGGATCGTTGACCTGTCCAAACATACCCATCGCTCGAGGGGACTAAGCCATCTGACGGTTGACGATCACCGCTCCGACGACAACCGCCACCACGGCAAAGACTGTAATCCCGATGGCGACCGGGTCGCCCACAATGAGCCCTCGCAGCTGCGCCGAGAAAAGGTAGTCCAGCAGGCCCATAAACAGCGCCATGCCGACCGTGACAGCCAACACGATTTTGGTCAGTTTCTGTGCCTCTTCCCGCGTCGGCCAATGGACCTTCCGCAGCTCTGCACGCGTGTTCCGCAGGTACTTGACCAACGCATTGTCCTGCAGCTGATCCCAAAACGTTCTCTTCTTTGCCCGTGATCTTGCCACTGTAACCGCTCCCTCAGACGAGCGCCTTAATGGCCGAAGCCATCAACAGGTGCCCTCACATCCTAAGACACCGCCATACACCCGGCGGTGTCTTCACGTTCTCCCAGGCAGGCCAGGCAGGAATCGAACCCGCAACCCCCGGTTTTGGAGACCGGTGCTCTCCCTAGTTGAGCTACTGGCCTGAGACTACTAACGCGTCTCCCGATGGGCGGTATGCTCACCGCACCTTGGGCAGTACTTCCGTAATTCCAACCGGTTCGGATCGTTGCGGCGGTTTTTCTCGGTTGTGTAGTTGCGTTCCCTGCACTCCGTACACGCCAGAGTGATCTCTCGTCGAATCGCTTTTCTAGCCATTACTTAGCCTCAAATCTATCATCATCTACGACCACCCAGAGCCCACGATGGGAATCGAACCCATGGCCTCACCCTTACCAAGGGTGTGCTCTACCGGCTGAGCTACGTGGGCCGGAGCCGAGTCAAGCGCCCTCCTCCGTTGATACGGCCCTAATTCTACAGGATTTCGCCAGGCTGTCAAATCGAGGGAAACGGGGCCGTGTGACGTCCGAACGGGCACGATCTAGCCGCGATCGGGGGATGATATGGTGGGGGGGCGGCGGGTTCTCCATGACGGAGGATGAAGACGGTTGAAAGGACAGGCGAATCACGACTGGGGAGTGCATTGACCGCGATGGGGCTGGGGAGGAGTGTTGCGCTCGTCGAGGGGCTGGTGTAGAATCGGCCCTCAGCGGCAGTCCTATAGGAATCGCAAGGGTGACAAGGAAAGCAGAGGAATGGCAAGAGACCGTGAGGCGTTATATGGCGCGGTGTCAGATGCGACCGGCCTGTTGATCCTCACTCATAACGATCCTGACCCGGATGCCATCGCCAGTGCCGTGGCTCTGCAGTGGTTGTTGGAGGAGAAGCTCCATCTAGAATCTCGGATCGCCTACCGGGGCATCGTGGGACGGGCGGAGAACAAGGCGCTGGTGCGCCAACTTGGTTACCCCCTGAGACTACTCACCGAAAGGGAGGTGCCC
>SKQX01000166.1 GCA_007118795.1 Thermoflexales bacterium
AGTCGTGCTAGAATGGGGAGACAGCGGGAGTGGATGGGAGTCGAACCCACCGCGGCTTGCGCTGTGCAACCCGCCACCGGTTTTGAAGACCGGGGGAGCCACCGGGCCCCAACCACCCCCAAGCGCTGCAGGTTAAGCATAGCTTGAATCGGTCCAGCCGTCAAGTTACCGGCCCTGATGTCGGATCCCGGATACCGACGCTGGGCAGCTAGCGAGGTGCGCGACGACCCGTGGAGACGCGATGCCGGTCTTGGTGGATGGTCACAATCTGATCGGGCGATTGCCCGACGTCAGCCTGGAGGATCCCGACGACGAGGCGCGGCTCGTGGCTCGACTCCAGGCTTACGCGGGCCGGACGGGGAAGCGCATCACCGTCGTGTTCGATCGCGGAATGCCCGGTGGACCTTCCAGGAATCTCTCCCGAGGACGGGTCGAGGTCATCTTCGCGCCCACTGGCAGGAACGCCGATCGGGTGCTGCGGGAACGGATCAGGAACTCGCGCGATCCTCAAGGGCTCACGGTGGTGAGCTCGGACCGGGAGGTGATGACAGCGGCTGAGCGCCGCGGAGCTCGCGTGATGCCGGCCGGAGCCTTTGCCGGCCAACTGGAGCCTCGCGGGGTCTCGCCCCGGGGTGTCAAGGAGAAGGCCGACCTCTCTCCCGACCAGGTGGAACGGTGGCTGGACCTTTTCCAATCGGGGGGCGAGCGGGAATAGTGCGAGACGCATTACGTATCGTGCCTCTCGCCATCCTACCGTTGGCGTCGGGCAGCTTCTGACCTTCTCAGTGCCCGGTGCACATCCTCTCGAGCAGGTCTATGGCCCTCCTCCGCGTTACAGAGTGAGTATCAGCCTCGTCCTCGTCCTGTTAGACGTGGGAGGTGCGGCCCTCACTTTCCCCATCTGACCTTGGGTCTCCTGAAAGAACCCTGTCAGAGTGAAGTGGCTAGCGATTGAGGTTTGAGTGGCGGGAAACGGCGAGGAATACTCCTCAGGCAGCGACTAAGCCCGACTTTGAGCAAAGACAAAGAAGAAAAGGTTTCTTGGACGCCCTTTTCGGCGATGTCCGTGAAGTGGCGATGCAGACGGCGCACGTTGATCATCATCGCCGCCGGGTAGAGCAGCACCCGCGACCGGATCAGGCCACGCACCGGGAGCTTGCTGTTCGGAAACGCCTGTTTCGGCGAACCGATGGTATTCTCAACCACCGCACGAGTGGACGCATTTGCTGACGCTGTAGAGCCCCCTCGACGCCGCGCCGCGTTACGTAGAGCGTTGGAGCAAGCCCAGGAACGTTTCGAACGGTCGGTTCGCGTGCCCACTGGCTTACCCCCAGGGTTGACACTGCAGAGCGTCGACATCATCGAAACGAAAGGAACCATCACCGTCAGGCTGATCTGCGGTGGCGAGTACCTGGTGACGATCAGCCAGATGCGGACCAGGGATGGAGCCTCCATTGAGCTGCCGGTGGACGACGACGTGATCCCCCAACCTGTGGGGGTGCCAGGAAAGCAGGGCGTCTGGCTGGAGGAGGTGCCGCACAGCATTGGCGGCCTGCCTTCTGAGGAAGCCCCCGACGTCATCGGGGGTCCCTTCCCCGGCGCGATCGGCCAGCAGTACAGCAACTGCCTGGGAGCGCTTTTTGGCGCCTTTCCGAACACCAGCGAGGTCAATACGCTTCTGTTTCGTTCAAGCCTGATCTTCTTGGGCCCGTTCTACCTGAGCTGGGTGCCGCTCACCTTGCTGGAGCGCCGACACCAGCCGATGCGCCTGGGCTCTGAGGACGAGCGCCCCTCCTTCCTGCAGTCACTACCCAGAGCACCTCGTCCCAACCAGGACGGGGTGCTCTGGGTATGCCGGGCCCTTGCCTACCCGATCTGAAGGAACCCATTGACCAACTACCGTATGGCAGCCCCACAAGCTCGAGTCAGGATGTAGCCAGAGGCTGGTCGCGGTGGCCACCGTGCGGGTCGTGGATCCTTCGGAGCCGGCGGCCATCGATGCCATCGCCTCCCCGTTGGGCCAGCGTTTCGATCGCCCCGTGACCCTAGACATCAGCTCCTTGCCCGTGGTCCGCTCCGAGGGGTGACGGCGGCACAGGCCCCCGGCGCATGATAGCACCGCCATGCGGCGACCCTCCGCTCGGGCGCTGACCTGTCTCCCGGCTGACCGGTGGAACCTTTCCGGTCCTGGGGCCGTCTAATGGGTGATGGCTCATCTAGCGCCCAATCGTTTCCGCCCACAGGTAGTGGAGGTAGACATGAAGAGGATAGTGCTCAGTACCCTAATTGCAGCGATGCTCGCGGCAATGGGTTGCAGTGCCGTTCCGAATGCCCACGGAGTCTCGGCGCCCTCCGTGGCGCTGGCCTCCGAGAAACCGCGCGCGGCCGCGCCCGAGCTCCCTGATACCGATCTCAACGCTCTGGTCGCAGGAAACAGCGCCTTTGCCTTTGACCTGTATCGGCTCCTCGCTGCCCAACGAAGCGGCGAGAATCTCTTCTACGCCCCCTACAGTATCTCGCTGGCCCTGGCCATGACCTACGCCGGAGCCCGGGGTGAGACTGAGGCGCAGATGGCCGATGCGCTCCGCTTCCAGCTAAGCCAGGCAGATCTCGCTGCGGCCTTCAACGCCCTCGATCAGGAGCTCGCCCAGCGGGGTGAGGGGGCCGAAGGGAGGGACGAGGGGGGCTTTCGGCTGAACATCGCCAACGCCATTTGGGGGCAGCACGATGCCGGGTTTCTCACCGCCTATCTGGACCTATTGGCCGAGAACTACGGCGCCGGGCTCCGCGTCCTCGATTTCGCTGGAGCGCCCGAGGGGGCGCGGATCACCATCAACGATTGGGTCAGCGAGCAAACCGAGGGCAGGATCGAGGATCTCATCCCGCAGGGCGCTATCGATCCGTTGACTCGTCTGGTTCTTACCAACGCCATCTACTTCAACGCCGCCTGGGCCGAGCCCTTTCCCGTGCGGGCCACCGAGGACGGGCCCTTCACCCGTCTCGACAGGAGCCAGGTCTCCGTCCCCATGATGGTCCAGAGCACACCCTTCGGCTACGCGGAAGGTCAGGACTTGCAGGCGGTCCAACTCTACTATGATGACCACGACATGTCGATGGTGATACTGCTGCCCGGCGAGGGCGAGTTCCAGGCCTTTGAAGAGGCCCTGGACGCCCGTCGCGTGCAGGCCATCATCGAGGGGCTGGAGCGACGGGAGGTGGCGCTGACCATGCCCAAGTTTGAGTTCGACGCCAGCTTCGGTCTCAAGGATGCCCTCTCAGCCCTCGGAATGGGCCAGGCCTTCTCGGACGCCGCCGACTTCTCCGGCATGACCGGCAGCAGGGACCTGTTCATCTCCGAGGTCGTGCACGAGGCCTTCGTGGCAGTGGACGAGGAGGGTACGGAGGCAGCGGCCGCCACCGCGGTGATCATGCCCACCTCGGCCATGCCGCAGGAGCCGGTCGAGGTCACCGTGGATCGTCCCTTCGTCTTCCTGATTCGCGACGTCAGGACCGGTGCCGTCCTCTTCGTCGGTCGTGTCCTGGACCCCAGTGCCTGAGCGCAATCCTAACCCGAGGCCTTCCACCCCGGGTTAGTGCGCCGGGTCGGGCTGACAGCGAACCTTCACGGTTGCAAATCGAAGGGGGCCGCACTCACGTTACCCCGATTCTGGCCCATGGTGGAATCCCAAGCAGGCGCCCGGAAGTGTGCTCCGAAGAGATCACGCGGCCGATGGTCAACCGTGATCCAGTTTGTCCCTCAGATCCTTAGGAAGTCCGTCACGTATTTAGTCACACCCTGGCAGCATCACCAAGACACAGACGCATGACCGCGACCCCGCGGCGCTCTCGGCAGACCCGTCGATGAATGGACACGCAGCCTTGCGTCGACGAGCTACTTCGGGGTAGAATAGGGATGCGACACCGCTACACCGCCACCGCCGGGCGCCACGCCTCCGCAGCCTCAGACAGAGGGAGGGAGACCATGGAGAGAACCGAACTTACGAGAAGGAAGTTCATCAGGCTGGCGGCCTTGACCTCTCTCGCCGCGGCCGGAGCGAAGATCGGGTGCCGAAGGAGTCCCATGAGTTCTCGGTCCACCCCTGAGCCGGAGCCTTCTACAGAAGCGAGACACTGGACCCGAATGGAGGGGAAGACGGTTCAGTGCCAGCTCTGTTTCCGAAACTGCACCATTCGTGAGGGCGGAAGAGGATTCTGTGGCGTCAGGGAGAATCGGGATGGAACCCTCTACTCCCTGGTCTATGGGAGGCCGTGCTCCGTCACCCCCGGTTCTCCCATGGAGAAACTGGCCCTCTATCACGTCGTCCCTGGCAGCCTGCGTCTCAACCTGGCCACGGCTGGCTGTAACTTCAGATGCAGCTTCTGTCATAACTGGGAGATCGCCACCCGGGCTCCCGAGGAAGTGAAGAGCCGCGACCTGTCACCGATAGAGGCCGTTGACGTGGCAGTGGAGAACAACCTAGAGTTCATTGCCTTTACTTACACGGAACCGACCATCTTCTACGAGTATATGTACGACATCGCCAGGCTGGCCCGTGGAAGGGGTCTGCGAACCTTGCTCAACACAAACGGTGCGATGAGCCCTGACCCTCTCAAACAGCTTCTTCCCCATCTGGACGCCGTCAACGTGGATCTCAAGGCGTTTACCAGCGAGTTTTACCAAAAGGCCGTCTCTCACGCCCGCATGGAGCCGGTTCTGACCACCTTGAAGGTGATTGAGGAGCAGGGGACCTGGTGCGAGATCGTCAACTTGATCATCCCAACCTTGAACGATGCCCTGGACAGAATCGGAGAGATGTGCCTGTGGATCAGAGATGAGATGGGGTCAGGCATCCCGGTCCATTTCACCCGGTTCTTCCCTGCCTATAAGCAGACCCGACTGCCGCCTACGCCAGTGGAGACACTGGAAAAGGCCAGGGATGTCGCCCTGGAGGCAGGACTCGAGTACGTCTACATCGGCAACGTCCCGGGACATGCGGCCAACTCGACGTACTGTCCGAATTGCGGCCGGATTTTGATTGAGAGGGTCCATTTCAGCGTGCTGAGCAACCATATCGAGGATGGAGCGTGTCCGTTCTGTAGCCAGCCCATCCCCGGCATCTGGACGTAGCGCGACGAACAGGATGGAGATGAGAGAGTGAAGGGGAAGCCGCTGGTTCTGGCTTTCCTGGCCGTTGGCTTCGGCGAGACGGTCTCTCAGGTCCTGCTGATCCGAGAGCTCATGACGAATTTCCAGGGCAACGAGCTTGCTCTGGGGGTCATCCTAGCCAACTGGCTCTTTCTGATTGGAGTGGGAAGCTGGTGCGCGGGTAGAGCTGCTGACCGTGTGCCAGTGGGCCTCTCCGCGTTCGTGATCATCCAACTCCTGTTCTGCCTGATCCTGCCGGTCCAGCTCTTCCTGGCCAGAACCATCAACAACCTGATCGGGGTCCAGCCTGGCGAGATGGTTGGCCTGCTACCGATCCTCTACTCCTCCTTCCTGATTCTTGGTCCCATCTGTGTGCTGCACGGTTGTCAGTTTGCCCTGGGCTGCCGGATCCTGGCGGCCGGAGCTGAGACGCCGGCCAGGCAGGTCGGCAACATCTATGTGGCTGAAGCGCTGGGATCCATGGTGGGTGGCGCCGGGTTCACCTACCTTCTGGTTCACCACCTGCACGCCTTTGAGATCGCGCTGGTGACCATCCTCCTGAATCTGATGGCGGCTCTTCTGCTGCTCCGGCCCTGGCAGCAGCCAGAGGGGCTGCTGACCAGGTCTCTGGTGGGTCCGATCATCCTCATCCTGGGCCTTGGTGCCCATTCCTGGCTCTCCGGGAACCTCGCTCGCGCGGATCAGCTCTCTCGCGAATGGCAATGGACAGGATACAACTTGGTCTACCATCAGGATTCGGTCTACGGGAACATTGCCGCTACCGAAAGCGAGGGACAGACCAGCTTCTACTTCAGCGGGCTTCTGGCCCTCACGAGCCCGGATCCAGATATCGTCGTGGTCGAGGAGATGGCTCACTATCCCTTGCTCTCCCATCCCGCGCCGCGGACGGTGCTCTTGGTCGGTGGGGGAATCGGTGGGGTCCTGGACGAGATCCTGAAGCATCCGGTTGAGAGCGTAGACTACGTCGAGCTCGATCCCCTGATTATCGAGACAGCCCGGGAGTACGCCGGTACCGAGGCCCTGGATGATCCTAGATTGCGCCTCATCCTGACCGACGCCAGGCTGTTCGTGCGGGATGCGCGGGACGAATACGATGTCGTCATCGTCAGTCTGCCTCCTCCCTCCACTCTGCAGCTGAACCGGGCGTACACGAAGGAGTTCTTCCAGGAGGTGGTCCAACGCTTGACGCCGCAGGGCATCCTCTGCTTTGGCTTTCCAGCCTCCGAGGCCTACATGAGCGGCGAGATGATAGAGCACAACCGATCCATCTACGAGACCACCAGGGCGGTCTTCCCGCATATCTCGCTGGTGCCCGGGGACTGGACAGTTCTTCTCGCCTCTCCATCCCCTCTCGATCTGGGTGAGATTCGACAGCGGTTCGGGGAGAGGGACTTGGAGACGAGGCTCCTCAACGCCCCCTATCTCGAGTACCGGCTCTCTCAGGAACGGATTGAGCGCGGTCTGAACCTCTATCAGGCCGAAGAGGGCCAGATTAACCGCGATCTGCGGCCGATTGCCACCTACTACAACCTGGCCCTGTGGAATGTGATGTTCTATCCGGCTTGGGGCAACGTCTTCGGTTGGATGTCCGGGCTGAATCTAGGATGGGTTTTGTCCCCCGCGGTCTTGGCGGTGGTGGTGCTGACGGCGATGCGAGGGAAAGCGGGTGGGACACGCTTCCATAACGCGGCGGTGATCCTCGCCATCGCCGCCACCGGTTTCGCCGGCATGACGCTCAGCATCGTGCTGATGCTCGTGTTTCAGATCTACCAGGGTCTACTGTATCAGCGGATCGGTGTGCTGGTGGCGGCCTTCATGCTAGGGCTGGCTATGGGTGGACTCGCCATGGCCGGGAGCGTGGAGAGGGTGAGAAGGGACGTTCGCGTCCTGGTGAGCACGGAGGTGGCCATCATTGGCTATGCGTTCTTACTCCCGTTCCTTGTGATGCGTCTTCCGCAGATCGCTGATCTGGCTCCACGCCTACCACGGGAAGTGCCCCTGACACTGCTGAACTGCCTGGCCGGTTTCCTGGTGGGTCTCCAGTTCCCCCTGGCGAACAAGATCTACCTGGGCACGACCGAGAGAGGGTTAGGGCGGGTGGCTGGCGGTCTCTATGCGTCGGATCTGGCCGGCGGTGTTTTCGGCGCTCTCCTGACCAGCGTGTTTCTCATCCCGATTCTGGGCATGACGGCGACCTGTCTGACCGTCGTCATCCTCAAGCTGGCCAGCCTGGCGCTGCTGATGGGGGCAGCGTAGGAGATGCCACGGATTCCCGGCTACCCGAGGCCGTGTGCTGATCCTTGGAGCGCTCCGGAGCGTGCCCGGCCATGGTTGCCATGGCGGGTGGGGGGGGGTTGTGGACAACCATCGTTGATTCTCGACCGAGGGATCACGGGAGGTGAACGGTGAGGAGAGTCAGCCTGACACGAAGGGGATTCATCAAGATAGCGGCCCTGACCTCGGCGGCTGTCATCGGAGGGAAGGTGGCGTCGCGGATGTCTATCTTTGATACCGCGTCCCCCCTGCGTCCGGAGCACCTGCACGAAGCCCGTTACTGGAGAGCCCTTGACAGGAAGGCAGTCCAATGCCAGCTCTGCTTCAGAAACTGCCCCATCCCTGAGGGAGGAAGAGGGTACTGTAGCGTCAGGGAGAACCGGGACGGCGTGCTCTTCTCTCTAGTCTATGGAAGGGCGGCCGGTACTCAGGTTGACCCGGTGGAGCTAGAACCGATCTACCACATGCTTCCGGGCCATCGCAACCTGGCGCTCTACACTGCGGGCTGCAACTTCATGTGCAGCTTCTGCCACAACTGGCACGTCGCGACAAAACGACCTGAGGAGATCGACGCCGTTGCCCTATCTCCGCTGGAGGTGGTTGAGCTAGCCGTTGAGAGGAACTGCCAGTCCATTTCCTGCACCATCAACGAGCCCACTGTCTTCTATGAGTACATGGTCGACGTTGCCCAGCGAGCCCAACAGGAAGGGCTAAGAACGCTCTTTCACACCAATGGGGCCATCAACCCGGAGCCTCTGCGGGCGCTCCTAAGCCATATGGATGCTGTGTGCGTTGATCTGAAGGCCTTCACCGCCGACTTCTACGAGCAGACGTCCTTCTCTGAGCTCAAACCGGTGCTGACCGCCCTACAGATCATGAAGGAGGAAGGCGTCTGGTTTGAGATCACCAACTTGATCATTCCCACCCTCAATGATGATCTTGAGGGCATAGGCGAGATGGCTGTGTGGATCAGAGAAGAACTTGGGACTGACGTGCCGGTCCACTTCAGCCGATTCTTCCCAGCCTACAAGCTGACCAGACTACCGCCCACTCCCATTGAGACCCTGGAGAAGGCGGCAGAGATAGCTGCCCATGCGGGACTGGAGTATGTGACCATCGGCAACGTTCCCGGCCACGAGGCAAACTCCACTTTCTGTCCCCAGTGTGGCCAGCTTCTCATTGAGAGGGTTCACTACCAGGTTATCTCCAACCGGATGGCGGACGGCACCTGTCCATCCTGTGGTCATCAGATCCCGGGCATCTGGGATTAGACCAGATGCAGGAGGATGGGCCCGTCCTCGTTCCGCTGTGACCACGTTGCTGGCAGCGGCATAGGCGGGCTGACTGTGGCAGCGCGTCTACCACATAAGTGCCATATGCCCAAAATCGGATCCGCCCGGAGCGGAGGTCGCAACTTGCCGCGGTGGCGACGAGGGAGATTCCTCGTCTCGCCGCTCCTAGGAATGACAGGGTTGGCGGTTTCCCCCATTCAGAGTGGTGCGCGGCTTGAACGTTCAAGCGGGGTGCCACAGATCTTCTCGGAATGACAAGCGTAGTTGAGTACTAGCCTCCCGTGATCACGGCCAGAAGCTTGATCTCCTCCCCTTCCTCCAGCAGCGTGTCCTGACTCAATACCTTGCCGTCGCGCACAGCGATCACCCTCTCGGGGGTCAGCCCCACTGCCTCTATCGCCTCGCGGACGGTCCGTTCCCCTTCCAGCTCCCATTCCTTGTCCCGGTAACGGATTTTCATCGGTCTACTCCAGCAGGTAAGACCCGGACGAGGTTTCCCACAGCCGCCCCGCTCGGGCTAGGCTCCAACCCCCGCGGCCCAGAGGGTTCCAGTGCCGAAGGCTGCCAGATTCTGCCCGTGCAGGAGGCCAGGGTGAGCAGGCGGGAACACCCGGGTTCCCGCCTGTCCGTGGACCGTGGATGCTGGCACCTATGCCTCGAGGTCGGGCACCTCTGGGAGCTCGGCCAGCGCTTCTTGCAGCGCCTCCTCGCTCAGCTCGTAATCGACGAGTTCATCGCGGTGGTACGCGTCGTAGGCGGACAGATCGAAGTGGCCGTGACCGCTGCAGTTGAACAGGATCACCTTCGACTCCCCCGACTCTTTGCAGGCCATGGCCTCGTCGTAAGTGGCCTTGAGGGCGTGGGCTGTCTCGGGTGCCACGATGTGGCCCTCGGCGCGGGCGAAGCTGTGAGCCGCTTCCATGATCTCAAGCTGGTGGTAGGCCGTGGCCTCGACGATGCCGTCGTCCATCAGGCTGCAGATGATGGGGGCCATCCCGTGATAGCGTAGCCCGCCCGCATGGACGGGGGCCGGGATGAAGTCGTGGCCTACGGTGTGCATCTTGGCCACCGGGCCCGTCTTGGCTGTGTCGCCCCAGTCGTAGGCGTAGAGGCCCCGGGTCAAGCTGGGGCAGGCTGTCGACTCCACGTTGATCACTCGCATGTCGGGCCTGCTGCCATCCAGCTTGTCCTTCACGAAGGGCAGGAAGAGGCCCGCGAAGTTGCTCCCGCCCCCCACGCAGCCGATGAGGATATCCGGGTAGTCTCCCGCCATCTCCATCTGCTCCCGGGCCTCCAGCCCCACCACCGTCTGATGCAGCATCACGAAATTGACCACGCTGCCCAGGGAGTACTTCCAGCCGTCGTGGGTCACGGCGTATTCGATGGCCTCGCTGATGGCGATCCCCAGGCTTCCGGTGGTCTCGGGATCGACCTCCAGGATGCTCCGTCCCGCGTTCGTCTCGGAGCTGGGGCTCGGCAGCACATTCGCACCCCAGGTCTCCATCATAACTCGGCGGTAGGGCTTCTGGTGGAAGCTGATAGTGACCATGAAGACCTTGCACTTCATGTCGAAGAACTGGGTGGCGAACGACAGGGCGCTGCCCCACTGACCGGCTCCCGTCTCGGTGGCGAATCCCTCCAGACCTTCCTGCTTGCCGTAGTAGGCCTGGGCCACGGCGGTGTTCGGTTTGTGACTCCCCGGGGGGCTCACCCCCTCCCACTTATAGTAGATGCGGGCTGGCGTGTCGAGGGCCTTCTCCCAGCGCGCGGCGCGATAGAGCGGGGAAGGGCGCCACATCTTGAGGACATCCCGCACCTCGTCCGGGATCTCGATCCACCGTTCGGGGCTCATCTCCTGCTCAATCAGCGGCTGGGGGAACACCGGCGCCAGGTCGCCTGGCTGCATCAGATCAAGCGTGATCGGGTGCCGGTACGGTGGCGGCGGGGTCTTCATGTCGGGGAGGATGTTGTACCAGTGGGTCGGCATCTGATTCTCTTCTAGCAGGTACTTGTACTGGGTCATCTCGAGTTCTCCTTTTAATGCTTTGCGATTAAGATACGTCGTCCAGGAACGCGCCAATATCCTCTAACGCTCGCCTATAGATTTTGAAGTGCATGGTCTCCTCGAATGTTACCTCCGTGATCTGTTCTGCGTCGAAGCTGAATAGCTGTGCCCCCGGGTAGGCGAGCAGAATGGGTGAGTGGGTGGCCATGATAAACTGAGCGTGACCCTCAGCCTCCACCTCCTGGAGCACCTTCAGGAATCGGAGTTGACTTAGCGGCGAGAGCGCGGCCTCGGGCTCGTCCAGGAGATATAGCCCTCGGGTCCGGAAACGTCCATTGAAGTAGCTGAGAGTGCCCTCACCGTGGGATAGGACGTTGAGCAGCTGGCCGCCGTGGTACTTCAGGCGACCGGGATCGCACAGCGCGAGATCGTCGAGGAAGTCGGCCATGTCGTGAAAGGTCTCGGCCCTGAACAGCGAGCCCGGGGCCCGGCCGTTGGCCCAGGTCATCTCGATGGCGTCCTTGAGACGGTCCTCATACGGATTCTCGTGAGCCAGGTGTCGGCTGGGCTTGTCCCATATGTGGATGTCACAAGCCGCCGTGATGGCCTCCAGGAGGGTCGACTTCCCCGAGCCGTTCTCACCGACGAAGAGGACCACCGGGCTCATGAATCTCAGCTCGGAGGTATTCCTCAGGATCGGCAGGTTGAAGGGGTAATGGTGCTCTGTTGGGAAGTCCTCTCTCTTGATCTGCAGCCGGGTCACGAACATGTGATCTCCTCTCCTTGTCGGTCTCTAGCTTTCCGCTGCTGAAACGGCTGGATAGCCGGCGCCCGTTGCGGCGTCGGGACCGGGCAGACCCATGGCATCGTACACCAGGGTCATCGTCTGCGCGGCCTCCTCCCGCATGCGCCGATTGCCGCTTCTCAGGATCTCCTGAACCAGACCGGGCTGAGCCGAATACCGATGGCGCTGCATCCGGATCGGATCGAGGAAGCGGTTGATGGCCCGGGCAAGCCGTCTCTTCACTTCCACGTCTCCCACCTTCCCCTGGCGATAGCGCTCCTTTAACTCCGCGACCTCGGCCTGGTCCTCGTTGAACGCGTCGTGGTAGATGAAGACCGGGTTGCCCTCGACCCGCCCCGGGATGTCGGGGCGGACCCGACGCGGATCGGTGTACATGTTGCCCACCTTCTCCCGCACTGTCTCGGCATCGTCCGAAAGGGTGATCACGTTGCCTCGCGACTTGCTCGCCTTCGCCTTACCGTCCGTTCCGACGAGCAACTCGCCCAGCACCGCCTGGGGTTCGGGGAAGACCTCGCCGTAGAGCCGGTTGAACTTCCTCGCGACCTCCCTGGTCACCTCGACGTGAGCCTCGTTGTCCTTGGAGACCGGCACCAGGTGGGCCCGGGGGAGGAGGATGTCTGCTGCCTGGAGCACCGGATACCCCAGCAGGCCGAAGGGCATCGATTCCAGCTGGGCGTTGGCCGCCATCTCCTTGATGGTGGGTACGCGCTCCAGTCTGGGAACGCTGACCAGCATTTCGAACAGCAGGTTGAGCTGGTAAGTGCCCGGTATGGCGGATTGCACGAAGATCGTGCTTTGCTCCGGGTCGATGCCGACGGCCAGATAGTCCAGCACGATTTCGTTGATGTAGCGATCGATCTGTGCCACGTGTCGTTTCTCCGGGCGTGTGCTCAGCACGTGTAAGTCGGCGATGATGAAGAAGCACTCGCATTCGTGTTGCAGCCGCACCCTATTCTTCAGGCTACCGACGTAGTGTCCTAGATGCAGCTCCCCGGTCGGCCGGTCGCCGGTCAAAACTCTTCTCTTATTCACCTCTACTCTCCTCGAAATCACTGAGGTAGGTCCTGCGTACGTCGTAGACAGCAGAAAACGCTCGCCCCCATCAGGGACGAGCGTTTGTTCCGAACACCCGTGGTGCCACCCTCATTAGGCGGCTTCACCCCAACCCAAAAACACAAAACGCGCCGTGATGGCGCGTCAGGGGTGAAAAGCCAGCCTCACTCGTTTGCAGATACGGTCCGCCCTACAGGGTGCGGACGATACCCTCTGCCATGATAACGGTGGCGTCTCCGGCCCCACCTACTCCGCACCTCGAATCCTGGCGTTTGGGCGGGCGACTCCCGGGCCCATTCGGCGTCGCCATCGGCATCGGGCTCACACCCTCGATCCACACTCGAGTACCCGACTCTCTTAACCTGACGACGGCGCTTACTATTCCCGTTCGCAGTCCTTCAATTTATAATTGTCGTGAAAGTATACCACAGAGCTCCGTGGACGTCAAGTTACAGGTGAGACAGCAACTCCTCCATCATCGCCTCTTTTGGGCGGAACCCGACGATGCGGGTTGCTTCCTCCCCGTCCTTGAACAGGATCAGAGTCGGGATGCCCTGGATGCCGTACGCCGACGGCGTCTGCCGATTGGTGTCCACGTCCATCTTAGCGACCTGCAGCCTATCGCCGTACTCCTCGGCGATCTCCTCGACCACGGGCGCCACCATCTTGCACGGCCCGCACCACTCCGCCCAGAAGTCGACCAGGGTCGGCTCGTCGGCGTTCAGAACCTCGCTCTGGAAAGTCGAATCGGTTACTTCGATTAGGTCCGCCATGTTACCCCCGAGATTGGTTGCTCAGATTGAACCATCGGGATTATGATCCGTCTAAGAGCTTTTGTCAAGCAGCGGTTTCTGCTATAATCGCCCATCATGAAATCCCGTTGTCACGCCCGCCAGGGACCGTCAGCCATCGCGGAAAGCCTCATCGCAGCAATCGCTAGCGCGCGGTGGCTGCGGTGTCCGCGTTGGCTGGGAAGCGCACCTGGGGTCGTGATCCTTGGTAGGCGGCCTCTGCGGATACCGATCTTCCGAAATCGGCGGATAGGAGAGTCCCCGTGAATGGCTGAGCTAGACAAACGGCGTCTGAAGATCCGCCCGCTCATCAGCCTGTCATCGCCGGCCGACGCGGTCTACGCCTACTACGGCTTCTACCACGACCCAGAGCGCACAGAGCTGTACGTCCACGAGGGGACCGCGGGGCGGGCGGATGGGTTTGTAGCCGTTTGCCAGACGGCCCAACGGTTGTTCCAGCCGACCGTGGCGCTTCGGACCCCAGATCCGGACGTCGCCGAAGAGTTGCTTCGGCGGGCGTTGAAGCCCGGGCGACCCTACTACCTGGTGACCACGCTTCATCTCCAGGAGGCCGTGGCCACGGTGGTGGAGATGCCCGAGGTGCAGATCAACCGCATCTATGAGGCCGATCTCTCGCGCTTAAGCCAGGAGGTGAATGTCCTGGTCGTGCCCGGTGAGGGAGTTGAAGGACGTCCTCGCTTTCTGGTTCGCTCGGAGGATGAGACCGTGGCGGAGGCCGGTGTGAGCTGGCTGTCCCCGCATTTCGGGTCCGTCTACGTTCAGGTGACCCCCGCCGCGCGCGAGCGCGGGCTGGGGCGGGCGGTGGCGGTCGCGTGCACGCGCTGGGTCATTCGTTCCGGCAGGCATCCCCTCTCAGTCGTGGATGCCCAGGACGAGGCCCGGACCTATCTCCTGGAGACCAGCGGCTACGTAGATACGGGCGCTCGAGAATTGGCCGGCGAGGTCACCTGTCGCGGATGATGCTGCCATTCCGCCAACTCCCGGGTTTAATTCTGCGCCGGCCCGTCGGCCCGGCCCGCTCTCCTGTGGCGCTCGGCCTGTCCGCGACCTGGCGGATCGGGGTGATGCACGGCACCTGCAATGGTGTTCGTGGCCGACGATGGCTGCGGCCATGGTCATACGGAGAGGAACTAGCCAGCTTATGGGAGGTCACATATGGAAGTCGAGTTGATCGCTCTGACGCGCTACCTGAGAGGAGGGGGCACACCCGAGGAGTTGCTGGAGCACGCCGGACGGATCTGCTATCAGAGCGAGAGCCGTGGCGAGCCAGGCAGGTTCATCCGGGCTCGGGTCTCGGAGGGCCACGAGAGCATCATCGAGCACGCCAATGCCAGCTTCGAGATCAACGGCATAAGCCGCGCCTGTTCCCATCAGCTGGTGCGGCACCGACTCGCCTCGTACAGCCAGGAGTCGCAACGGTACGTCGATATGTCGGAGCCGGAGTGGGCTCTGCCGCCGGCCGTGCTGGCGAGTGATGAGGCTATGGCGGTCTGGGAGACCTTCTCCGAGGAAGTGAAGCGCGCTTATCGGGCGCTTCGGGACCTGGGAATGCGGAAGGAGGACGCGCGATTCGTGCTGCCCAACGCGGCCGCCACCCGTATCATCGTCACCATGAACTTCCGGGAGCTGCTCCATTTCTTCCGCATCCGCATATCGGGGCCGGCCCAGTGGGAGATTCGCGAGGTAGGCGTGAGGATGCTGGAGCTGGTCTATCCCCACGCCCCTGGCGTTTTTGGCGACTTCCGGGAGGAGATGAGGGAGCGGCGTCCAGAGTTCTTCCGTGGGACCGCGTCCGGCGACTGAGGCAGGCGCTCATGAGGAGCACCTATCTCAGCTTCGTCCCTGGGCTACAGGGCGCTTCAGCAGCGTCGCCGCTGATCGCCATTGACCGGGCCCGCCGTCACGTCGGATTCAGCTACCGCTCTCGGCGCCAATCCCCCGCATATGCCACACCGTACGGCTTGACCCGCTGCGCCAGATAGTGGTAGCGCAGCTCGATGAGCTGACGCAGGTGCAGCAGGTCGTGGGCTGCCCAGGCCGCCAGGATGTCGCCAGCCCTGAGGAATCCGAAGGGTTCTTCGACCGCCTGGTCCCAGTCGGGGCTCTGCAGGGTTCGCAACCAGGTGAGCGATTCTTGCCGCGCTTCGAGAAATCCCTCGCAGGCGAGGTCCAATCCCCGCTGCCGGCCCTGTTCGGTCACTCCGCGGGCTGGGTCCCCTGGAGCCAGCGCCTGTTGGGGGGAGTGAAGCACCAGGTCTAGCCGGGCCCGAAAATCATGCTCCTCCTCGTAAGCCAGATGGTTGATCATGTCCAGCAACGACTAGGCGTCCGAATGGGGCCTCCACCTCGCGGCGTCGTCCGAAACGTCCACGGTCAGAGTGTGGATGGCTTCGGCTGTTGCCTTCATCTGAGTGATTAGGCTCTCTGTGTCCAAACGTCCCCCTCCTCTCGCCGCTGTAAACCGTTTCAACGCAGTACTCGAGTTGAGCGAGTGGGCTGCTATCGCGAGATTAACAGGACCACTCCGATGGCCACCAGGAGTGCGTAAACGATTCGCTCGAATTGCTCGGCCTCAAACCGGCGGTTGACCCATCCTCCCGCCAAAACGGCAGTTCCGATCACCGGCAGGCTGTAGGCGTAAAGCTGCCATATCTCCCTCGTGTAGAACCCCGCCAGGGCCTGACCGACGAGCACAGCGAATCCCGTGGGCAAGAAATACCCCTGCAGCGTGGCACGAAATCTCTTGGGTGACCAGCCCCGCATCACGCCATACATCACGATCGGGGGCCCGTTGGTATTGTAGGCACCGCCTAGGATGCCAGCAACGAAGCCGAAGAGATAAGACATCCGCTCGCTCTCCAGGGTGGGTAGTGGCAGCGTTGTCAGATTGGCGATTCCGTACGCGATCAGCACGACGGCCAGGATCGCCGTCACGATGCCAGCCGGGGCCAGCTGGAGCAGAAGCACGCCCAATGGAACCCCGACGATGCTCGCGACGATGAGACGCCAGGCGGCGTGTAGGTCCACTCGGTGCCAGGCGCCGGCCAGGATGCCGATCGACATCGTCGACCCAGCGAGCCTGACCAGCGGTACCGCCGTGGGGAGACCGACGGCCAGGGTCAATAATGGCATCGCCAATAGGGCGTCCCCGAATCCGAAGGCCGATCCGGTGAAGCTGGCGAGGAACAGAATGGTCAGCACGGCAATCGTGCGGGCTATTGGATCCACTCGGACTCCGGGGTGTCGAGGATGGGGCGCGGACACAAGCCGGGGCGCCAGCAGCCGCACCCTTCGCTGCCCTTGGCCCACGGAGGTGCCCCGTCAGGTTTCATCAACCTTACCGTAGATGGAGATGTGTTTGGTGCTGTCCTTCGTGAGTGGTTCTCTCTGCCACGATCCCCAGCGCTCTTTCAAGGTCAATCCAGCCAGCTTAGCCATCAGATCGAGCTCCGATGGCCATGCGTAGCGCAACTTCACCGGGAATAACCGGACACCCTTCCTGCGGATCATGACATGTTGGCTGGAGACCTGCTGGTTAACGATATCATGCTCTGCCACGTCGAGCCGCACGGTCTCGTCCGAGAGATCGATCAACCGTACGGCCTGATGGTCCTCAAACCGGCCTAGGTCCGGCACGAAGACCTCCAGAAGGAAGTGCCCACAATCTTCGAGATGCGCGGCGACGCTCCTGAAGCACGCGATCTGCTCCTCCTGGGTGGAGAGGGCAAAAAATGTGTTGAAGACCACGAAGATGAGGTCAAACGCCCGATCGATAGGGATCTCGGCGAAGCTGCCCATTACCACCGGAATCCTATCTCCCCCCGGCTTGGCGCGCAGCTTCTCCACCATGGCGGGAGACGCATCGATGCCCGTCACAGAGACCGATCGGGCTGCCAGGGGGAGGGCTACCCGCCCGGTTCCGATCCCCAGCTCGAGCGCATCGCCCCCGGCTGAGAGCTCCTCCAGGAGGCTGATAGTGTCCTCTCCGACATCGCCATACAGGTCGTCGTAGAATTCAGCGATTCGGTCACCGTACGTCAGGTCGTCGTATTCTCTCATCGTATCCGTCCTACCGCTTGGCGGTCCGGGGTGGCTCGTAATCGGCCGAACAGTCGACCGAATGCGCTACCGCCGGCTATCCGGACTCGAGCAGCAGCCCTTTCAGTCGTCTGGTGTCCCGCGCCGTAAACCCCAGCCCCTCGCGAACGTAGTCCTCCACCGTGCCATGAACGTCACAGATCTGGTCGAAAGCTGCCTCCAGGTAGTCACGACGCGCTTCCAGCAGGGGAAGTATCCTCTGTTTGGAGATGCCGAACCACTTCAGGAACCTCAGCCTGTGTAGCGTCATCTCCCGGAATCGGTCAAGATGGTCGTTGCTCTTCAGGTAGTCGTCCATCACCACGTCCGCAGGGACCCCCAGGATCCGCTGGATGAGGCTGCAGGCGAAGCCCGTGCGGTCCTTCCCCGCTGTACAGTGTATCAGCAGGGGGAGGTTATGGGCTTCCGAGGCCAGCCTCATCACGGACCCGAACTCGGAGCAGAAATCGCTGACGTACTCCCGGTAGCTCTCTCTGGCCACCGCTTCATAGTCCAGCCGACGTCCATCGCCGAACAGGAGCCAGACCAATCGCGAGATCACACTCAGGTCCTTGTGGTGGTTGACCCGGATCGGGATGTGGACGGTCCTCACGCCGGCATGGCGCGGGGCACGCTCTGGCGCTTCGTTCCTCTCATCGTACGTTCTCAAGTCACAGATGGTGCGAATGCCCAGCGAGGACAACGCCTTCAGGTCGGCCTGCGACGCATGGGCTAGACTGGCGCTGCGATACAGGAGCCGGCGCCTGACCAACAAGCCATCTGCCGTGCGACAGCCGCCGACGTCCCTGAAATTCTGTATGGTCTCCATCTACTCCTGTTCTCGCCAACCCAACACAAGCAGGGGGCGCCAAAGACTATCCTCCTGGTACGACGCGATGGTCACTGGCGGCGTCCGGGCGCGCGAAACTCTGCCTGGCCGAGCGCCGCTCGGCAACATCTCCCCGACCGGACAACAGTCGCGGTCGGTTAGGAGACGCAAACCAGCAGCAGCGCCTATGGGCCCGCTACTGGTGCCCACCCACCGGTCTCGCGGATTCACAGGGGAC